>NZ_JBFTLX010000127.1:0-19266 GCF_056396665.1 Cupriavidus sp. 05T313
GGATTGCTCGGGGCCCTGCAGATGGTTCCACTGATCTCCCTGGTCGCAGCCGCCGTGTTCTTCATCGCCAGGCCGCGCTACCTGCGCGACCTGCGGCTTGCCGAAGCGCGCAATGAGGCAGAGCGCAGCTGCGCCTGAAAACGCACCCCGCCGCTCGCTATGGCGAGCGGCGCCGCGCCCCTCTCCGGCCGTCTTGCCGGCAATTCTGATCCGGTCTTTTTGTCGCCGGTTGCTTCTGTTATGTTCCTCGCACTGCCGGTAACATGCTCTCCATGGCATGCGCCCGGCGCGAAACGCACAAAATGCGCAACACGCAGGATCGGGCACCGTGCCCAATCTCCCGGCAATGCTCATGGACATCCCCGCTTCAAACCTGCCCGCCCGGTCAGGCCCCGCCAAGGCCGCGGCACCCCGCCGCCAGCCGATCCATCCACCCAGCACGAAAAATGCGACTTCCAATACGCTCGCCGGGTGGTCTACTCTAGTGACTTGTGCTGCTGCTGCGCGCCGCGGCAAGGCCGCTCCCAGACTGGCAAGCCAGGCCCGCCGGCACAGCTTCATGGAGGTCACGATATGTTCGGCTTGAGCGCGCTCGACCTGGCACGGATCCAGTTCGGCTTCACCATTTCCTTCCATATCATCTTTCCCGCCATCACCATCGGCATGGCGAGTTACCTGGCGGTGCTGGAAGGCTGCTGGCTGCGCACCCAAAATACGGTCTACCGCGACCTCTATCATTTCTGGTCCAAGATATTTGCCGTCAATTTCGGCATGGGCGTGGTGTCCGGGCTGGTCATGGCTTACCAGTTCGGCACCAACTGGAGCTTCTTCTCGGACTTCGCCGGCAGCGTGACCGGCCCCCTGCTCGCCTATGAGGTGCTGACCGCGTTCTTCCTGGAAGCGGGCTTCCTCGGCGTGATGCTGTTCGGCTGGAGCCGGGTCGGCCCCGGCCTGCATTTCTTCGCCACGCTGATGGTGGCGGTCGGCACGCTGATCTCGGCCACGTGGATCCTGGCCTCCAACAGCTGGATGCAAACTCCGCAGGGATTCGAGATCATCGACGGCCGCGTGGTCCCGGTGGACTGGCTGGCGGTGATCTTCAACCCGTCTTTCCCGTACCGGCTGGTGCACATGAGCGTGGCGGCATTCCTCGCGACCGCGCTGTTCGTGGGCGCCTCCGCCGCGTGGCACCTGCTGCGCCGGCGCGACAACCCGGCCATCCGCAAGATGCTTTCGATGGCGATGTGGATGCTGCTGATCGTGGCGCCAATCCAGGCCGTGATCGGCGACATGCACGGCATCAACACGCTCAAGCACCAGCCGGCCAAGATCGCCGCGCTCGAAGGCCACTGGGAAAACCGCGGCGACGAAGCGCTGCCGCTGATCCTGTTCGGCTGGCCCGACATGAAGCGCGAGGAAACCCGTTTCGCGGTGGAAGTCCCGCGCCTTGGCAGCCTGATCCTCACCCATACCTGGGATGGCCAGATCAAGGGACTGAAGGAGTTCGCGCCGGAGGACCGGCCCAACGCCACCATCATCTTCTGGTGCTTCCGCATCATGGTGGGGCTTGGCATGCTGATGATCCTGCTCGGGCTCTGGAGCCTGCTGCTGCGGCGTGGCGAAAAGCTCTTCCACTCCCGCGCCTTCCTGCGCATGGCGCTATGGATGGGCCCGGCGGGGCTGATCGCGCTGCTGGCGGGCTGGTTCACCACCGAAATCGGGCGCCAGCCCTGGGTGGTCTACGGCGTGATGCGCACCGCCGACGCGGTCTCGCCGCACGGCGTGCCGGAACTGGCGTTCTCGCTCGCGCTGTTCGTGGTGGCCTATTTCTTCGTGTTCGGCGTGGGCATCGCCTACATGATGCGGCTGGTGCGCAAGGGCCCGGTCATGCATGAAGGCGACCCGGAACCCGATGGCGGCCACGGCGTGGAAGGCACTCCGGCGCGCCCGCTGTCCGCCGTGGACGATCCGGGCGATGTGCCGGACGCCGTGGCCTCCGCTAACCGTCTGGCCGATCGCAGGAGCTGATCATCATGGGCATCGACCTTTCTCTTATCTGGATCCTCATCATCTTTTTTGGCGTGATGATGTATGTGGTCATGGACGGCTTCGACCTTGGCATCGGCATGCTGTATCCCTTCGTGCCGGACCGCCATGACCGCGACGTGATGATGAACACGGTGGCGCCGGTGTGGGACGGCAACGAGACCTGGCTGGTGCTGGGCGGCGCGGGGCTGCTGGCCGCCTTCCCGCTGGCTTACTCGCTGGTGCTCAGCGCGCTCTACCTGCCGCTGATCTTCATGCTGCTGGGGCTGATATTCCGCGGCGTGGCGTTCGAGTTCCGCTTCAAGGCCAACGACCGCGAGCGCCACGTCTGGGACAAGGCGTTTATCTGCGGCTCGCTGATGGCGGCCTTCTTCCAGGGCGTTTCGCTGGGCGCGTATATCGATGGCATCAAGGTCAGCGGGCGCAGCTTTGCCGGCGGGCCGCTGGACTGGCTGCAGCCCTTCCCGCTGTTCTGCGGGCTAGGCGTGGTGGTGGCTTATACCGTGCTGGGCAGCACCTGGCTGATCGTGAAGACCGAAGGCAAGCTGCACGAGCGCATGCTGGAACTGACCGGCAAGCTGGCCTGGGTGCTGCTGGCGGTGATCGTGGTGATCAGCATCTGGACGCCGATCTCGCAGCCGCGCATTGCCGAGCGCTGGTTCAGTTTCCCCAACCTGATCTGGTTCGCGCCGGTGCCGCTGCTGGTGGCGTTCGCCATGTACCGGCTGATCCGTTCGTTGCAGCAGCATGCCCACCTGGCGCCGTTCATGTACACGCTGGCGCTGGTCTTCCTGGGCTATAGCGGGCTGGCGATCAGCGTGTGGCCCAACATCGTGCCGCCCGACATCTCGATCTATGCCGCTGCCGCGCCAGCGCAAAGCCAGGGCTTTGCGCTGGTGGGCGCGCTGTTCATCATTCCCTTCATCCTGATGTACACGGTGTGGTCGTACTACGTGTTCAGGGGCAAGGTACGGCATGGGGAGGGCTATCACTGATGGCGGCGACGAACCACGGCGGCCGCGCGCAGCCGCCCAAGCCATGGCTCAAGCGGGTTGGCTGGCTGTTGCTGATCTGGGTAGCCAGCGTGGCGGCGCTGGGTGCGGCGGCCTTGCTGTTGCGCCTGCTGATGGGGCTGGCGGGCATGCATAGCTGAGGCGRCCCGCCGTCACGCCGTCACGCGGAGAGACCACCGTCCACGCCGATGCTCTGCCCGTGGATAAAGCGGCCGGCGGGTGACGCCAGCAACACGGCCAGGCCCGCCACATCCTTCGCCTCGCCGATACGGCGCATCGGAATGCCGGCGGCGAGCCTCGCTTCCTGCTCCGGATTGCCCCACAGCGCCTCGCGCGAGAACTCGGTGCGCACCGGGCCGGGGTTGATCGCATTCACATTGATGCCCTTCGGCCCCAGCTCCAGCGCCAGGCTGCGCACGGCCCCGTCGGTGGCTGCCTTGGTGATGCTGTACAGGCCGAGCATGGCCGAGCCGCGCTTGGCCGCAATGCTCGACATAAAGATGATGGCGCCGTCGCCGCGTCCGATCATCTGCGGGGCCAGCGCATTGACCAGCACAAGGTTACCTCGCACATTGCCGGCCATGGCTTGCTCAAACTCTTCCGGACCCTGGCTCAGCAGTGACCCGGCCACGCCGCTGCCCGCCGCGTTCAGCACCAGCGCGTCCACGCGGCCGTAGGCGTCCAGCGCTTGCCTGGCAAACGCCTGGATGCTCTCCAGGTTGCCGATATCGCAAGCGATGCCTTTGGCCTTGAACCCCTCGCCTTGCAGCGCCGCGGCTACCGCTTCGGAAGCCGCCTGGTCGCGGCCGGACACCACCAGCGCGGCGCCGGAGGCACCCAACGCACGCGCCATTTCCAGGCCCATGCCCTTGGTGGAGCCGGTGATGACGGCAACGCGGCCGGTGAGATCGAACAAGTTCTGCATGATGATTCTCCTGAGGGAAAGTCAGCGCCGCCCGCATCGGTGATGCTGTCGGCCGCACCAATTTAAATGATGCTCAACATCTATTGAATAAATTATGGGTATCATCTAAACTCCGGTCAAGCAAAGTTTTGGCAGGAGAGACAAACATGGCGCGTGCATCACGAGAGCAGGCAGAGAAGCACCGGGAAGCCATCGAGCAGGCTTCCTCCAGGTTGTTTCGCGAACGCGGACTGAACGGCGTGAGCGTGGCGGAACTGATGGCCGGCGCCGGCCTCACGCACGGCGGCTTCTACGGACACTTCTCGTCGAAGGACGCGCTGGCCGCGCAGGCGAGCAAGCGCGCCTTCGAGGAATCCGCGCGGCGCTGGACACGACGCATCGAGCGCGCCGAAGGTGACAAGGGCGTGATGCGCGCCAACCTGGTCGAGCCCTATCTGACCAAGGCGCATTGCGCCAGCCCCGGCGATGGCTGCGCGGCGGTGGCCCTGGCCAGCGACATTGCCCGCGAACCGGCTGACAAGCCGGTGCGCCAGGTCTATATCGATGGCTTCAGGCAAATGGTCGAAGACTGGATGAAGACGGTCGACCACGAAGACCCGGCCGAGCGGCGCAAGCTGGCGCTGGCGCAACTCGCCACGCTGGTGGGCGCGATGACCCTGGCGCGTGCCACCGAAGGCGATGCCCTGTCCGAAGACATCCTCGCCGCCGCGCGAGAGATGCTGCTGGGCCCGCTGGCGCAATAACGAACACCTCACCAAGACCCCAACGCCTCCGGATATCCAATGTTCGCTCAAGCACTTTCCAGCCGGCTCGACCGGCGTGGCATCCACTACGCGTGGCTGATCGCCGCGATCACCTTCAGCGTGATGCTGACCACCTCGGCCGCGCTCGGCCTGCCCGGCGCTTTCCTGAAACCGCTGACGCGCGAGATGGGCTGGGACACCGACCAGATCTCGTCGATCCTGGCCTTCCGCTTTGCGCTGTTCGGCCTGATGGCGCCGTTCTCGGCCATCCTGATGGAACGCTTCGGCGTGCGCAATGTGGTCTGGGCAGCGCTGGCGCTGATCGCAGGCGGCATGGCGCTGGCCACCGTGGCGACCGAACTATGGCAGTTGTTTATCGCCTGGGGCCTGATGCTCGGCGTCGGCTCCGGCCTGACCGCGCTGGTGCTCGCCGCCGTGGTCGCCAGCCGCTGGTTCAGCGCGCGGCGCGGGCTGGTGATCGGCATCCTGACGGCCAGTTCGGCCACTGGCCAGTTGGCCTTCCTGCCCGTGGCTGCCTGGCTGATCGAGCATATGGGCTGGCGCATCGCCGTGCTGCCGGTGCTGGGGGCATGCGCCTTGCTGGCGGTGCTGGTGTTCTGCTTCATGCGCAACCGACCCGGCGATGTGGGCCTCAGCGCCTACGGCGAAGTGCCCGTGCATGCGCCCGCCGCGCCGGTGCAGGCCAGCGCGCCGCCCGCGCCGCTGACCCTGCGCGGCCCCTTCGTTGTGCTGCGCGATGCTGCCCGCAACCAGACCTTCTGGATCCTGGCCGGCACCTTCTTCATCTGCGGCCTGAGCACCAACGGGCTGATCCAGACCCACTTCATCTCGCTGTGCGCGGACTTCGGCATGGCCGCGGTGCCCGCCGCCGGCGCACTGGCGATGATGGGCGCATTCGACTTCGTTGGCACCATCCTGTCGGGCTGGCTGTCGGACCGCTACGATTGCCGCAAGCTGCTGTTCTGGTACTACGGGCTGCGCGGGCTGTCGCTGTTCTGGCTGCCGCACTCCACGTTCACGCTGTACGGCTTGTCGATCTTCGCCATGTTCTACGGCCTGGACTGGATCGCCACGGTGCCGCCCACGGTGAAGCTGGCCGGCTCCGTCTTCGGCAAGGAGCGCGCGCCGATGGTGTTCGGCTGGATCTTTGCGGCCCACCAGGTCGGCGCCGCCACGGCCGCGTTTGGCGCGGGCCTCACACGCACCCTGCTGCTGACCTATACGCCGGCCCTGTACGCGGCCGGCGCGGCCTGTGTGGCGGCCGCCCTGCTGGCGCTGATGGTCCGGCGCACGGCCACGCAATCCAGCGGCGCGTCCAATCAAACAGCAAAGGCATGAGTTTCGCGGCGCCAGCCGCCGCCGCTGCATTGCCTCCGCCGCCATGACGGGGACAGCGCAGCGCGATTGATGCTCCGCTACGCGCGGCATCCCGGTTTTTCCCCTCCCATCTCCGCACTTCTCCGCTGCCTTCAGAGGCCACCTCCACGGCCGGCTCTTCCTCCAATTCCCGGCTCCCGCCACCCACGCCAGGGTCCGCGCATATGGCGCCGCGCCTGTCGCCTCAAGAATCCAAATAGGCGCATCAGCATTCTTTGCCTCCCTGTCACCCGGGTGACAACCCCTTTTCTTACTCTGCGAACGCGTCGCGGGGAGCGCGATCGGCAGCGCCGGCAATTCGGCGTACCGCTTCAGACAACAGAAAAGAGGGATCGGATATGGCATGGAAACAGCGGGCGCGCATGGCGTGTGGCCTGGCCCTGGCAGGTACGGTAGCGGCATGTGGAGGCGGAGGCGGCGGCAACGACACGCCGGCGACGGCGGCCCCCGAGCAGAGCAACGCGGGGCCGGGTGGCGCCGCCAGCAAGAAGGTGCTGCTGGTCGGTGTGGATGGCGCCACCTACAGCCAGCTGCAGAGCGCAATGGCCCAGCGCAGCCTGCCCAACCTGGCCACGCTGGCGATCACGCCCGCCGCCACCGGTGGCAGGCTCGGCACCACCACCGAGCAGGCTCCGCTCAACGGCCCGAGCTGGGCCACCGTGCTCAGCGGCAGCTGGGCGGACCGCCACGGGGTCACCGACGAYGTGGCCGCGGCGGCCGGCCTGAAGGCGCCCAGCGTGTTCCAGTATTTGCGCGGCGCCAGCGCCACCGCAGGCACAGCCCGGCTGCGCCTTGGCGGCGCCACCAGCGCGCCCCTGCTGCCGGCGCTGCTCAAGGCCGACGTCACCGCGGGCAACCTCGATTCGCTGCGCGACTGCAATGCCGATGACAACTGCGTGACGCAGGAGACCATCAAGCTGGTGCAGTCGGGCTACGACGTGGTCTTCGCCCAGTACACGGCGCCCGATGCCGCGGCCGCCGCGCAAGGCTTCCAGGGCGGCGGCTACGCCACCGCGCTGTCGGGCTTCGATCAGGCGCTCGGCAAGCTGCTGGCGGCCGTGCAGGCGCGCCGCCAGGCCAATGCGAACGAAGACTGGCTGGTGGCCGTGACCACCAGCCACGGCCTGGACGCAACGGGCGCCACCACCACGCTGCCGACAGTGCAGAACCGCACCGCATTCATCGCGCTCAACAAGCCGTTCAATGCGGCGCTGGCCAGCAACCTCCCCCCGGCGCCCGCCAATGCAACCGCGCTCTCGGCACTGCCGACCGAAGCCGACCTGTTGCCGACCGTGCTCGCGCATACCGGCGTGGCGGTGCCTGCCGCCTCGTACAAGCTCGATGGCTCGGCCCTGACCGGCAACGTGGGCGTGCGCGCCTTGAGTTCCGTGGTGGGCGCCTACAACGCTTCGCTGCTGCTGTCCTGGCAGAACCCCACCACCGCCGGCGGCGACATGGCGCTGCTGCGCGACGGTGTGCAGATCGCCACGCTGCCGGCCGGCACCACCGGCTACGAAGACAAGACGCTCAACGCGCCCGCCAGCGGCATCTATCGATTCAACTACACGCTGGTGCGCAACGGCGTGCCCGCCTCGATGCTGGCGCAGATCAACTACGTCAAGCCGATCGTGCTGGCTGACACGCTGCGCAACAACCTGTCCGCTTACTACAGCTTCGAGACGCTGCCGGCAACCGACAGCAAGGGCACTACCGCCATCGGCCCCTGGGTCCCCGGCACCGACGGCGGCTCGCTGGGCGGCGATAACTTTGGCGGCAAGTCGCTCAAGGTCGACTCGAGAATCGATGCCTACCAGCTCACGCAGAGCGGCGCCGATATCGCGCTCGCCCCGCAGTTCACCATCGGCTTCTGGTTCAAGTCCGACTGCACCCAGGGCAACGGCACCGGCGAGCCCATCCTGTCGAACAAGAACTATGTCTCGGGCAGCAATGCCGGCATCGCCCTCGGCCTGTTCGGCAGCTGCGAGATCCGCTTCAACATCGGCAGCGGCGGCAAGCGCGACGACATCCAGGGCATGAAGTTCAGCGCCAACCAATGGGCCTACGTGGCTTTGTCGATCAACGCCACGGCCAAGACCTTCAGCGCCTACATCATCGATCCGGTGCTGGGGCTGCAGAAGACCGAAAACAAGGCCATCGCCAACACCGACGTGACCAAGCTCAACGGTCTCGCCACCAAGGTCTGGGGCATCAACGACGATGCCACGCATGCCTATGTGCCAAACAACAGCGGCGCGCTCAAGGGCGTGATGGAGTTCAACGACCTGGCCATGTGGACGCGCCAGCTCAGCCTTGCCGAGCTGCAGACGATCGCCGGCTCGCGCCAGCCGCTGTCCACGCTCAATCCCTGATTCCTCCCACGAGAGCAAACGTGACCATGAAGCCTTCTATTTCCTTCCTCGCACGGCCAGGCTGGCTGGCGGCACTGGCGCTGTGCGCCGCGCTGGCAGCCTGCGGCGGCGACTCCGCCGACAACAAGCCCGCCGATCCGGCTCAGCCGGCTCAGCCGGCCCAGCCCGGACAGCCGCCCGCGGCCACGCCGCAGTTGCGCTGCGCGCCATAGGGCGTCGATTAGCGCCATATGGCACCCCGGCGCCGACCGGACGTCCGGCACAACCCGAACAGACCAGCCAGAAAACAAAGATGAGCCTTCACAGCAGACGCAAATTCCTCAAGATGGCCAGCGGCGGCACCGCCGCTGCCGCGGCAATGGCCGCCTTCCCGCTGTCGATCCGCCGCGCGCTGGCGATTCCCGCCAACAACGCCACCCGCAGCATCCGCGACGTCGAGCACGTGGTGATCCTGATGCAGGAGAACCGCTCCTTCGACMAYTACTTCGGCACCCTGAAGGGCGTGCGCGGCTTTGGCGACCGTTTCCCGATCCCGCTGGCCGGCGGCCTCAATGTCTGGCAGCAGAGCTACACCAACCGCATCGTCCAGCCGTACCACCTCGACAGCGCGACCGGCAACGCGCAGCGCGTGAGCGGCACRCCGCACAGCTACCCCGACGCCCAGAACGCCTGGGACCTGGGCCGCATGAACAAGTGGCCCACCTTCAAGAACACCCAGTCGATGGGCTACTACACCAAGAGCGAACTGGACTTCCAGTTCTCCCTGGCCGAAGCGTTCACGCTGTGCGACGCCTATCACTGCGGCTTCCACGGCGGCACCAATACCAACCGCCTGTTCCACTGGACCGGCACCAACGACCCCACCGGCGCCAATGGCGGCCCGGTGATCGACAACAGCGGCGACTCCATGGGCGCCTCCACCGGCGGCTATCGCTGGACCACCTATCCGGAACGCCTGCAGACGGCCGGCGTGAGCTGGAAGGTCTACCAGAACATGCCGGACAACTTCACGGACAACCCGCTGGCCGGCTTCGTGCAGTACCGCAAGGCCAACGAGGCGCGCGGCAATGCCTCCAACGGCAGTCCCTACCCGGCCTATACCATCGCCGACGATGTGATCAACCCGCTTATCAAGGGCATCGGCAACACCATGCCGGACGGCGGCTTCCTGCAGGCACTGAAGGACGACATCGCCGCGGGCAGCCTGCCGCAGGTATCGTGGATCGTCGCGCCGGCGAACTACTCCGAGCACCCGGGGCCTTCCAGCCCGGTGCAGGGCGCCTGGTACACACAGGAAGTGCTCAATGCGCTGACGGCCAATCCGGACGTCTGGAGCAAGACCGTCCTGCTGATCAATTTCGACGAGAACGACGGCTTCTTCGATCACGTGCCGCCGCCGTGCGCGCCCGCTTACGACGCCAATGGCGCGCTGGCCGGCAACTCCACCATCGCCACCGACGGCGAATACCATACCGACAAGCATCCCTACGGCCCCGGCCCGCGCGTGCCGATGTATGTGGTCTCGCCGTGGAGCCGTGGCGGCTGGGTCAACTCGCAGGTGTTCGACCACACCTCGGTGCTGCGTTTCCTGGAGGCACGCTTCGGCATCGCCGAGCCCAATATCAGCCCCTATCGCCGCGCCATCTGCGGCGACCTGCTGTCGGCCTTCAACTTTGTCACCCCCAATAGCGCGGTGCCGCCTGCCCTGTCCAGCCTCACCAAGACCTCGGCCGACAGCGTGCGCACGGCGCAGGAAGCCAAGCCCCAGGTCGCGCTGCCCAGCGTGGACTTCCAGAGCGCCAACCCGGCCAGTCAGGAAGTCGGCACCCGGCTCTCCCGCGCCCTGCCCTATGAATTGCACGTGAGCGGCCGCGAGGACCCCAGCGCGCGCGCCATGTGGCTGCTGTTCAGCAATACCGGCAACGCCGCCGCCGTCTTCCACGTCTACGACCGCCTGCACCTGGACCGCGTGCCGCGCCGCTATGCGGTCGAGCCCGGCAAGCAGCTCAATGGCAGCTGGGACGTCTTCACCACCGACAACGGCAAATACGACCTGTGGGTACTGGGTCCGAACGGCTTCCACCGCAGCTTCCAGGGCGACGTCAGCACCGTGACGGCCGCCGGCGGCACCGCGCCGGAAATCCGCGTGTGCTACGACATTGCCAATGCCGCGGTCTACCTGACCATGATCAACACCGGCGCCGCGGCCTGCACCTTCACCGTCACGCCCGCCGCCTACCGCGAAGACGGCCCCTGGACCTTCGAGATCCCGCCGGGCAAGCAGCTTGACCAGCACTGGCCGGTGGGCCTGCAGGGCAACTGGTACGACTTCGTCGTCACCACCACCCAGGGCAGCTTCAGGCGGCGCTTTGCCGGCCGCCTGGAAACCGGCGCCGACGGAGTGTCCGACCCCGCGCTGGGCAAGCCCGCACGGGCAGTGCCCTGAGCGAAGCCGGGCGGCGGCAGGGGCACCTGCCACTGCCGCCGCCCGTGCCGTCCATCCCTTGCGCCATCGCGCCGCCGTGCCAACGGCGGCGCGATGGCGCGTTGTCACATGAATTGTCATAAATCGCCGCTAGACTGGCGCGCTTGCCTTATTCCCACGGAAATCCCCCATGCTCGGCGACCTGCTGACGACGTTTTATGAAGTGGCGCGGCAGGGCAGCATCACCACCGCCGCCAAGCAGTTGCGCGTGAGCCAGCCCACGGTCACCGGCCGTATCCGCCAGCTTGAAGAGAACTATGGCGTTGAGCTGTTCTACCGGCGCGCCGGCCGGGTCGACCTGAGCGACGTCGGCGTGGCCCTGATGCCGGTGGTGGAGCAACTGATGCAACATGAGGGCAGCGCGGATTTCCTGCTGCGCAATGCCGGCAACCTGCATCTGGGCCATCTCCGCATCGGCGCCACCGGGCCCTATTACATCCTGAGAAGCGTGGCCGCGTTCCGCGAGCGCTACCCCGCCATCGAGATCAGCATCGAGATCGGCAACTCGCAGCAGATGCTGGACGCGCTGTTCGAGTACCGCATCGACGTCGCGGTCTCGTCGCACGCCGTCGACGACGATCGACTGGCCCGCATCACCCTGGCCTCCGATCCGATGGTGCTGGTGGTCAACCAGGGCCATCCGCTGGCACGCGCGCCCAGCGTCAGCCTGGCGCAACTCGCGTCCTGCCACCTGCTGGTGCGGGAGCACGGCTCCATGACGCGCAAGRCCACCGAGACCGCGCTGGACAACGCCGGCGTGCCGTTGCCCGCCAGCACCGTGATCGGCAGCCGCGAAGCCATCTGCGAAGCGATCCGCCAGGGTCTCGGCGCCAGTGTGGTCCCGCTCGGTGAAGTCCCGCGCGACCCGGCGCTGTGCGTGGTGCCGTTCGCGAGCGACCCGCCCGTGCTGCACGAATATCTCTACTGCCTGCAAGGGCGCACGCACACGCGCCTGATCGGCGCCTTCCTGGAATCCCTCGCGCCGCGCGCGGCCGCGTAGGCGCGCACGAAATCCGCCAATAGCGATATTGGAATTCTTGCGCCGCGCTTCATCCCCAGGTCATTGCCGGTACGCATGCTTGCGGCTTTTCCGACCGGAGACGGCGCATGTCCTGCCTTGCCTTGTTTGACCTCGACCACACCTTGCTACCGCTGGATAGCGAATATGAATGGGCACGCTACCTGGTGGAAGTGGGTGCCGCGGATGCGCGCGACGTCGATGCCAACAATGCGCTGTGGCTGGCCGAGTACAGCGCCGGACGCCTCGATTTCCACCGCCATGCGGGCTTCGCCCTGGGCCTGCTGGCGCGCCATCCGCGCGCGCGCCTGGAAGCCTGGCGCGGCGGCTTCATGCGCGACGTGATCGCGCCGGCCATCCGGCCCGAAGCGCGCGCCCTGCTGGCGTCCCACCGCGACGCCGGCGACCTGTGCTGCATCGTCACCGCCACCTGCCGTTTCGTCACCGAGCCGATTGCCCAGGCGCTGGACGTGCCCCACCTGATCGCGGTGGAGGCCGAGCGCGGGGCGCAGGACGAATTCACCGGCGCCGTCGAGGGCGTGCCGAGTTTCGGCGCGGGCAAGATCGAGCGTGTTACGCAGTGGCTGGGCGCCCTCGGCATGGCCTGGGACCAGTTCGGGCGCACGGTGTTCTACAGCGATTCGCGCAACGATATCCCGCTGCTCGAAGCCGTCAGCCACCCGGTGGCCACCAACCCGGATGCCGCGCTGCTCGCCCTGGCGGGCGTGCGTGGCTGGCCGGTGCTGACGCTGTTCGCACCGCCGGTGCCGGTCCTCGCATCGGCCTGACAGGCGGCACGCGTCACGGGGCTTTCACATTACCGGGGGATGATGGCGGGCACGCTTTTATATCCGGACCGGCGCCAGCGCCTATATTGGCGTTAGCGATCATGATGATCGCATCGCCCCAGCCGGCCGCGCCTGGTTTGCCTGGCCGGCACAGATACCAAGGAACCGCTCTCGCCCATGTCCGATTGCCCGTCCCGCGTCAAACCCGCCGCTTGCGGCCCCGGCGCGGCGCGCCGGTCCCACTGACGCCGCCGCGCATGGCGCAGTCACCTACCGCCGACGATGGCCTGGCTGAAATGCAGCAACTGGAGGCCATCCTGGAAGCTGGCGCCGGCCGCCTGCACGCCTGCCGGGTGGGCGAGGCACAGGCACGCGGCCAGCGCTTCCCGCTCTACACCGCCAGCATCGGCTCGAACGATCCGAACGCCCCCGCCATCGGTTTCTTTGCCGGCATCCACGGGCTCGAGCGCATCGGCACGCATCTGCTGCTCGACTATATGCGCATGCTGCTGTGGCGCCTGGAGTGGGACGCGTTGCTGGAGCGCCAGCTGCAATCGGTGCGGCTGTTGTTCATGCCCATCGTCAATCCGGGTGGCATGTGGGCCTCCACGCGCGCCAATCCCAACGGCGTGGACCTGATGCGCAACGCGCCGCAGGACGCGGTCGGCCGCGTGCCGCTGCTTGCCGGCGGGCAGCGCGTGGGGGCATGGCTGCCGTGGTACCGCGGCAGGCGCGGCGCGCCCATGGAGACGGAGAGCGCGGCCGTGCTGCAAGTGGCGGCGCAGCAATTGCAGTGCCGCCCCCTGAGCTTTGCGCTGGATTGCCACTCGGGCTACGGCTGGGGCGACAGCATCTGGTTCCCCTACGCGCGCACCGCCGCGCCGATGGCGCACCTGCCGGAGATGTTCGCCCTGAAGACCATGTTCGAGCAGGCGCATCCGCACCACGGCTATGCCTTCGAGCCGCAGAGCCGCCAGTACCTGCTGCACGGCGACCTGTGGGACTGGGCCTACGACCACACGCCACCCGGCAATATCTTCCTGCCGATGACGCTGGAGCTGGGTTCGTGGCTGTGGATCAAGAAAAATCCCCGCCAGTTGTTCTCGCGCCAGGGCATCTTCAACCCGGTCAAGGCGCATCGCACCGCGCGCGTGCTGCGCCGCCATGCCAACCTGCTCGATTTCCTGGGGCGCGTAGCCTACGCGCCAGAGCGCTGGCTGCCGCAAGGGCAACGCCGGGAGGCACTGCTCGAGCTGGCGACGGCGCAGTGGCAAGACGGCAAGCCCCGATGAGCGACTGGATCCTGCTGCGCGGCCTGACGCGCGAGACACGCCATTGGGGCGCCTTGCCGGGTGTGCTGCAAACCGCCGCCGGCATCAGGCCCATCGCCATGCTCGATCTGCCGGGCAACGGCGTGGAGGCAGCCGGGCGCGCGCCGGCCAGCGTGGCTGCCATGGTGGAATTCATGCGTGAACGTGCCCGCGAGCGGGTGCTGGCCCCGCCCTACCGGCTGCTGGCAATGTCACTGGGCGCCATGGTGGCGGCGGAATGGGCGCGGCGCCATCCGGGGGAGATCGGGGCACTGGTGCTGATCAACACCAGCATGCGGCCGTTCTGCGCGCTGACGGAACGCCTGCCGCCGCGCAACTGGCCCGCACTGCTTGGCATGGCGCTGCGCTGGCACCAAGCCGCTTACTGCGAGCGCACCGTGCACCGGCTGACTTGCAACACCAGCGCGGCACGCGCCGCCGATGTAGCCGCGTGGTGTGCGATTCGCACCAGCGCGCCGGTAAGCCGCACCAACGCGCTGCGCCAGCTGTGGGCCGCGGCGCGTTATGAGGCCGCGTCCACGCCGCCGGCCTGCCCGACGCTGGTGCTGTCATCGGCGGCGGACCGCCTGGTCGATCCCGCGTGCTCGGCGCATCTCGCCGCAGCCTGGCACGTGCCGCACCGCCGCCATCCCTGGGCGGGCCACGACCTGCCGCACGACGATCCGGCGTGGCTGGCCGCCACCATGGCCTGGTGGCTGGCGAGCGGAGGCGTGCGTTAGCGGGGCATGGGGAAAAGACGCCCCGGGGCTGCCCGCGCGCCCCGTGCAGCGCCTGGGGCTACGATGCTGCCGCGGTTGCGCCATGCCCGATCACGGCATGGACACGACGGAAGTATTCAAGAGGCTGCGGGCGCCCGAGCAGGAATCCCTGCGCCTCGTCGCAGCCTTCGGCCAGCAGCAGGCTGAGCTGCTCGTCGGTCTCCACGCCTTCGGCCAGCACCGGGATCGCCAGGCTCTGGCCCAGGGCGAGAATGGCGCGGATGATGGCCTTGGCCTGCTGGCTGCCGGAAATCTCCGCGATAAAGGTGCGGTCCAGCTTGATCTTGTCGAAGGGGAAGGAGCGCAAGGTATCCAGCGAGGAGTACCCCGTGCCGAAATCGTCGATGGCGATGGTAACGCCCAGCGCCTTGATGCGGCGCAGGATGTCCAGCGCCCGATCCTTGTCGCCGATGATGGTCGACTCGGTGATCTCGAGTTCGAGCCTGCCGGCAGCCAGCCCGGTTTCCTCCAGCACGTGCGCCACCATGGTGACCAGGTTGCCGTGGGTAATCTGCACCGGAGACAGGTTGACGGAGATCTTCCTTGGATAGGTCCACTGCGCGGCCTCCCGGCACGCGGTACGCAGCACCCACTCGCCGATTGGCAGGATGGCGCCGCACTCTTCGGCCAGCGGAATGAAATTGTCCGGCGGAATCAGTCCCCGCTCCGGATGGTGCCAGCGCAGCAGCACCTCGCAGCCGATCACCTCGCCGCTGGCGATGGCAGTCTGCACCTGATAGTCCAGCACGAACTGGTGCGCGGCGATGGCGGTCCACAGCTCGCCGGCGAGCGCGCGGCGCTCGCGTTCCGCCTCGTCCATCCGGCTCTCGTAGAAGCAGATCGACTCCGACAGGCTGCCCTTGGCGCGATACATCGCCAGGTCGGTGTTGCTGACCAGCTGGTCGCGATGGGCCCCGTCGCCGGGGAAGATCGCGATGCCGATGCTGGCGCCCGTGGTCAGGTCGAAGCCGTCTAGCCGCACAGGTTCGCTCAGGCAAGTCACCAGGCGGGCGGTAAAGTCGCTCAGCTCGGCCTGCCGCTCAAAGCGCTTGACCGCGATAAACTCATCGCCGCCGATGCGCGCGATGAATTCACCCGCCTCCAGCTGGCCGGCAATGCGCCCGGACACCGCCTTTAGCACCGTGTCGCCGGCCGCATGGCCATGCAGGTCGTTGATCTCCTTGAAGCGATCCAGGTCGATACCCAGCGTGGCCACCTGGCAGCCCTGCTTCTGCGCACGCAGCAGTTCTTCATCCAGGTAGTCGTTGAAATAGCTGCGGTTGGGCAGCCCGGTCAGGCCATCGTGGCGCGCCATATGATGGATCTTGGCTTCGATGCGGCGCTGCTCGGTAACATCCTCGCAGGTGGTGACCCAGGAGCCGTCGGCCATGGCGCTGTGCGACAGCGCCATGGCGCGTCCGTCGGGCAGCGCCTCCACGCTGCGCCAGTGCTTGTGGCGGCGCAGGATCTCGCGGTGCCGCTCGTAGAGCGCCTGCGCGTATTGCTCGCCGCGGCCATCCGGCTGGCCTGCCTCGGGCTGCGCATCGCCGCCGGGGAGGCCCGCCAGCGCGCCCGGCGCCGCGGCTTCGCTCTCGTGCGCGCCTGCCATGGTGCGGCACAGGGTGAGGAAATTCGCGCCAGGCGCAAGCGCCTTGCCGGCGCCCTGGAAGACCTCCTCCATCCTCCTGTTGGTCAGGATGACGATGCCCTCCGGATCGAACAGGCATAGCCCCTGCGACATATTCTCCAGCGCCAGGTCGAGCTTGCGCGTCACCTCGGCAATGCGCTCGGCATCGGCCTTTTGCTGGGTCATGTCGCGCGTGACCTTGGCATAGCCGATCTGCTTGCCGGTGCGATCGAACATCGGCGTGATCAGCACGTGGGCCCAGAAGCGGGTGCCATCCTTGCGCATACGCCAGCAGCCCTCGGCCACGAAACGGCCCGTCTCGCGCGCCAGTTGCAACGCTTGCTCGGGCAGCCCGGAGTCACGGTCCTCCGGGGTATAGAAGCAAGAGAAATGCGCGCCCAGGATTTCATCCTGCGTATAGCCCTTGGCCCGTTGCGCACCGGCATTCCAGCTGCTCACGCTCCCCGCGGGGTCCAGCGCGTAGATCGCGTAATCAGTCACGCCGAGCACAAGTGTGCGAAAAAGTTCGGTCTCGCCGGGAGGGCCTTGGATGTGAAGCATGTAGGGTGCATGTGGAGGGCCGATGCCGCCGCGCGCACCCTCCACCTCCGCAAGGAGGACAGCCTGCGCGCACGTGGGCATCGACGGAACCGGCTCGGCCGGCGTGCCGGGACATCGCTACCTATAACGGCAAGCCGGGTCCGAAATTTACCCTTGCCCCGGCAAATCGCAGCCTTGCGCGTCGCAAGCCGGGCCGCCCGCGCCATCCGTGCCACCCGCCCCCTGCTGCGCGACCGCACGGGCAAGGCTGTCCTGCCATGCGGCCGCGTCGCCAAGATACGGACCCACGTCGAGCACGGCAAAGCGTCCGTCCCCGCGTTCGAGCGCGAACGTGGGAAAGCCCTGGCCGCCCAGCCGGTTCAGCAACGCACGGCTGTCGGCCATATGCGCCTGCGTTTGCCCCGCGCCAATGTCCAGGCAGAGATCGGCGAAACGCTGCGGGTCCAGTCCGGCTTGCACGGCCACGTCGCCGAGCACATGCGCATCGGCGATGCGCCGCCCCTCCACGTAGTGCGCGTGCTGCAGGCGCGCCAGCAAATCGGCGGCAGCCTCCACGCCGCCCATCGATTGCGCCGCCAGGATCGCGGTGGTCGGCGGCGTGGAGTCCATCACCGCTTGCTCGTCGCGCAGCAAACCCTCGAAATAGCGCTCGCCGAACGGCTGGCCCGTCAGCGCCGCGATACGCCTGTCATGCGGCATCACGTAGTCGCGCCATTGCGGCGAAATGCGGCGCCGGTTCGCGCCCGTCATCATGCCGCCGCCGTGCAGCGCCAGTGCCAGCCCGGGCACCGCGCGCGCGGCGCGCACCAGCGGCGCGGCGCCGTAGCACCAGCCGCACAGGGGGTCATAAATGTAATGCAGGGTGAGGCCGGACATGATCGATGCGTTCCCGTGACTTGTCGTGTTCAATGCGGCGCGCCGCCGTTATTTTGCAGGCCAGGTCATCTCGCCCTTGATGACCCTGGCGCTCAGGTCGAGCGACTCCACGCCGCCCAGCTTCGGATAGTGCTGCTGCATCGCCGTGCTCAATGCCTTGGCATCCGACGCCTTTGCCGCCTCGCGCTCGAACGTGCGCAGGTAGTCCCGCGTGAAACGCACCGATGCCAGCGTCTGCGGCGCCTCGTCCAGGAAGTGCCCCGGCACGACCCGCGCCGGCTTCTTCGCCTCGATGCGGCCGAGCATGGCAATCCATTGCTGGCGCGAAGCAGGCGTCTGGGTATCGGCAATCCAGACATGGCTCTTGCCGAAGACCACCACACCGCCGGCCACTGTCTTGAGCGCCGGAATCCACACCACGGTGCGGGCCGGCGCCGGACCATCCAGGCCCAGCACTTCCAGCTTTTTGCCTTCGAGCAGGATGGTATTGCCGGCCAGCGGCTCGGGCAACACCAGCGCCCTGGGCGCATTCTCCTTCAGGATCGGCGACCAGTAAGCCTGCTTGCCTGCCATGGAAGCCTGGATCGCCGCCACCGTCTGCGGCGTGGCGACGATCTTCGCCGCCGGAAACGCGGCCTTGATCACGTCCAGCCCGAAATAGAAATCCGGGTCGCTGTGACTGATATAGACGGTGGTCAGGTTCTTGCCGCTGGCCCGGACCCGCTCGACCAGCGCCTCGGCATCGTTGCGCTGGAACTGCGCATCGATCAGCACCGCGTCGCGCGCGCCAGTGACCAGTTCGGAGGAGACCGGGAAGATGCTGTTGGTACCGGGGTTATAAACCTCCAGCTTCAGCGCGGAAGCGGCAATGGCGGGCGCGCCGCCAACGAAGCCCAGGCACAGTGCAGTGGCGGCCAGGCCGCGTAAGAAACGGGTCAGACTAGGATTGAAGCGCATGAAAGGTCTCACGTTGCAGGAAATCAAGGAAAACGCGAGCTTAAGTTGCGCCGGTCGATACAAAAACCCCATAAAATGATCATATTTGTTGCATATATCGATCAAATAAACGATCGACCATCCCGAGCCTAGTTGCGGCCTGAATCCCAAGCCCCGCTTCGCGCAACACGCCCCGGCAATAGTTCGGTTCCAGCCGTGTGGAGCGCCCGCAAGGGCGGGCCACACCCCAACGCGATGCGAAGCGAGCCGTGTAGGTGTACCAGGCCGTATGGGGCGCCTCGGGATCCGGTGAAAAGAGCGGAAAAGAGGGACCCATGTTTGAGTATCGCCTTAAGGCGATGCGAGTTTGGGTCCCGGCCGCTCTTTTCGCC
>NZ_JBFTLX010000128.1:0-19063 GCF_056396665.1 Cupriavidus sp. 05T313
CGCCCATCGAGATCACCGAGTTTTCCTCGATGATCACACCTTCCACCACTTCCGAACGCGCGCCGATGAAGCAGTTGTCYTCGATGATGRYCGGGTTGGCCTGCAGCGGCTCSAGCACGCCGCCGATGCCGACGCCGCCSGACAGGTGGACGTKCTTGCCGATCTGGGCGCAGGAACCGACGGTGGCCCAGGTGTCGACCATGGTGCCTTCATCGACGTAGGCGCCGATGTTGACGTACGACGGCATCAGCACGGCGTTCCTGGCGATGAACGAGCCACGGCGGGCCACGGCCGGGGGCACCACGCGGAAGCCGCCCTTGGCGAAATCGTCAGCGGTCCAGTTGGCGAACTTGGTCGGCACCTTGTCGTAGAACTGGGCGAATCCGCCGGCGGACATCGGCGCGTTGTCTTCCAGGCGGAACGACAGCAGCACGGCCTTCTTGATCCACTGGTTGACGATCCATTCCTTGCCTTGCTTCTCGGCCACGCGCAGGGCGCCGGTGTCGAGCTGGCCGATCACGTTGGCGACAGCTTCGCGGATGTCGTTGGGGGCGGACTTGGGCGAGAGGCTTGCGCGGTCTTCCCATGCCTGGTCGATCAGGGCTTGCAGTGCTTGCGTCATATGCGTGTTTTCAGTGGTTGATCGTTGTCTACAACAAAACTCAGTGTGTGGCTTGCACGCGGGGCTCAGCCCAGCGACTTGCAGAAGGCGACGATGCGGCGCGCGCCTTCCAGGCATTCCCCGGGCGTGGCCACCAGCGCCATGCGCACGCGGTTGGCGCCCGGGTTGATGCCGTCGGCCTCGCGCGCCAGGAAGCTGCCCGGCAGCACGGTGACGTTCTGTTCGGCCAGCAGGCGGGCGGCGAATTCGGTATCCGTCAGTCCCGTGCGCGAAACATCCGCCCACAGGTAGAAGCCGGCATCGGGCAGGGCCACGTCCAGCACTTCGGCCAGCATCGGCGTGACTTCGGCGAACTTGCGCACATAGGCGGCGCGGTTGTCGCGCACATGGGCCTCGTCGTTCCAGGCTGCCACGCTGGCTGCCTGCACCGCCGGGTTCATGGCGCCGCCGTGATAGGTACGGTATAGCAGGAATTTCTTCAGCAGGGCGGCGTCGCCCGCCACGAAGCCCGAGCGCAGGCCGGGCACATTGGAGCGCTTGGACAGGCTGGAGAACATCACCAGCCGCTCGAAGGGATGGGTGCCTTCGGCGCGGCCCAGCTTGTGCGCCGCTTCCAGCGCGCCCAATGGCGGCTCGCCTTCCTTGAAATAGATTTCCGAGTAGCACTCGTCCGAGGCGATCACGAAGCCGTGACGGTCGGACAGCGCGAACAGCTCGCGCCAGTCTTCCAGCGACAGCACGGCGCCGGTCGGGTTGCCAGGGGAGCACACATAGACCAGTTGCACCCTGGCCCAGGTGTCGTCGGAGATGCGATCGAAGGCCGGGGCGAAATTGCGCGCCGGGTCGCTGTTGGCGAACACCGGGGTGGCGCCGGCCAGCAGCGCCGCGCCTTCGTAGATCTGGTAGAACGGGTTGGGGCAGAGCACCAGCGCGCCAGGCCGGCTGGCGTCGACCACGGTCTGGGCGAAGGCGAACAGCGCCTCGCGCGAGCCGGTCACCGGCAGGACCTGGGTGGCGGCATTGACCGCCGGCAGGCCGTAGCGGCGCTGCAGCCACGCGGCTATGCACTGTCGTAGTGCGTCCGAACCTGCCGTTGTGGGATAATTCGCCAGTCCCGCAAGTGACTCCGACAGCGCCGTCTTGATGAATTCGGGCGTGGGATGCTTGGGTTCGCCAATGCCGAAGCTGATAGCGGGCAACGCGCCGTTCGGTTTGACGTCAGCCAGCATCACGCGCAGTTTTTCGAACGGATAGGGCTGGAGCAGGTCGAGGCGGGGATTCACGGTCAGGTTCAGGCCGGTAGGGCCAAGCTCAAAGCCGGTCATTATAAAGGATTGCCGGGCTTTCCCGCGCGCCCGCAAGGGCCTGGCGGCGCGCCGGATCCATCAGCGCGGCATGATGCAAGCCCCGCTCGCCTGTAGTCACCCGTCCGGCCCGATGCCGGTTACCGGTGGACGGGGCGCCCGTGTGTCCCTGGACGATTTTCCGATACCGAATACAAACAGGCCGCCCACCCGGCGGCCCTATCTCGCTTTTATGAGCAATCTGCCTGCTTCGCCTGCATCTTCCTGCGCCCCGGCCGGTTCCGAGCCGCATGCCTTCAAATCCACTTTATCCATCCTGCTGGGTGCCTCGGTCTGGGGTATCGCCTGGTTTCCGTACCGGCTGCTGGCAGGCTGGGGGCTGGGCGGCATGACGGCGGCGGCGCTGGTCAGCGCGCTGGCCGCGCTGATCGCACTGGCCGCGTTCGCGCGCCACTTGGGCGGCCTGCGCTGGTCGTGGCTGTTTGTCGCCATCGGGCTGGCGGCCGGCGTGACCAACGCCGGGTTCGTGTGGGGCAGCGTCAACGGCCACGTGATGCGGGTCTTGCTGCTGTTCTACCTGACGCCGGTGTGGACGGCCTTGTTCGCCCGCGCCTTCCTTGGCGAGAAGCTGTCCGCGGCCGGCTTGCTGCTGGTGGCGCTGGCGCTGTTTGGCGCGGGCCTGATGCTGTGGACGCCGGAAGTCGGCCTGCCGCTGCCGACGCATGCCGCCGAATGGTCGGGCCTGATCGGCGGCATGGGATTCGCCGTGAACAATGTGCTGTCGCGCCGGGCCGGCCAGCTCTACCCGGAAATGGATGCGCGCCTGCGCACCGTCATGGTCTACCTGGGTTGCACCGCGGTCGGCTTGCCCTGCGCGCTCTGGCTGGAGCCGGGCGGCGTCGCCTTGGCGCCGGCAATCGGCTGGGGCGGCCTGGCGCTGATGCTGGGCCTGGCCGCCACCCTGGTCCTGAGCAATTCGGTGGTCCAGTACGGGTTGCAGCGCCTTCCGGCCAATCGGGTATCCCTGCTGATGCTGTTCGAGATCGTGATCGCGGCGGTGTCGTCGTGGTGGCTGGCGACCGAGACGCTGAGCTGGAAGGAGGCCGCCGGTGGCCTGTGCATCGTGGCGGCCGGCGCCTTGTCCGGGCTGGTGCACCGCGCCAGGGCCAGCGCCGCCGCCGGCGCGGGTGGAGCCGGGGATCCGGCGCTGCAGCCGCAATAGCCAGCGGCCTGGCCTGGTAAGGGCTTAGTAAAGCATCGCCCGCGAGACAACCGCCACCAGCGGCCTGCGTATCGCGCGTTCGACGCCCGCGGGCAGGTGCAGCGGGCGCAGCAGCATCTTGACTGTCATTTCGATCGGCAGGTTGCGCCGGATTACCGCGCTGACCCTGGAATTGAGCTTGCGCACGTCCTTCTGTGGAATATGCTCGGTGCCGCGCTCGATGCGCAGCACATTGCGCAGTGCGATCTCCGCGTCTTCGTTCTTGATCTCCAGCAGGCGGCGCACCAGCGCGCCCAGCACGCGCAGGCGGCCGAGCCGTTCCGCGGCGTTGAAGCTGTTGAAGTAGCGGTAGAAGTGCTTGTAGTGGCGCACTTCGTCGTTGGCGATGCGGCGCGTCAGGCTGCGCAGCACCGGTTCGTCGCTGGCTTGCTCCAGCGCGCGGTAGAGCGCCGCGGTGCCGGTTTCGACTACGCATCGGGCGGCCATTTCAAGTGCTTCTGACGTCTCAAAATTGTCCACCGAGCAGGTGTGGCGGTATTCCTCGAAGAACCGCGCGTAACCGCGTTCCCAGTCGAACTCCGGCCAGACATGTTCCACGTAACGCCGCAGGGCCAGGCCGTGCTGCAGCTCCTCGGCCTCCCAGTGTTCGGACAGCCAGCCGGAAGCCTCCGGATGGGCGGCGTAATAGCCGGCCAGATTGCCGGCGTAAGTGTCCGAGCCGCTCTCAACGAACGAGGCGGACACCAGCAGGTAGAACAACTCCCGATCGGGCCGCACCCGGGCGATGTCGATCGCCCCGAAATCGATCTGGCTGAGAGACCAGGGCAGCGCTTTTGCCGTGGGACCGGCAGCCTGGCCGGGCGAGCTTTCGTGTGATGTCGCCGGTGTGTAGGCGGTCATGCTGGACACTCCCAGAAGAGTAGCGAGGCAGGCTTCGCGTTGTACCGGCGAGAGATGGCGTACTGGCCTCGGAATGAGGGGCGCAATGGGCATCAAAGATCACGCTGACAGTGAAGAGACTAGCATTAACCCTCGGAAGTTTCCCGCAGGGTGCACAAGGCAGTGTCGTTTCCGGCAATACAAGCGCTCCCTGGCATGCGAAACGTCACCCCGGAGTGTGGGGCTGGGACTGTACAAGGTGCATCGGAAATGGCTCAAACACCATTGGGAAATGGCTTCCGCTTAGCCCGGAAAGCGCGCGGACGCGGAAGGCACGATGGTATGATTAGCGCCAACTATCGGGCACAAGAGCCAGGCATGGGGCGCAAGCGGCACGCGTCGCCTGGCTTCTCGTTGAGCCCGGCTTCCTGAACGCTGCATTACGCTAAATACCCCACGACCAACCGTGCGACTGTCCTCGATCAAACTGGCGGGCTTCAAGTCCTTTGTCGATCCCACCAATTTTCAAGTGCCCGGCCAGCTGGTCGGCATCGTCGGTCCCAACGGCTGCGGCAAGTCGAACATCATCGATGCGGTGCGCTGGGTGCTGGGTGAGTCGCGTGCCTCCGAGCTGCGCGGCGAGTCCATGCAGGACGTGATCTTCAATGGCTCCACGGCCCGCAAGCAGGCCGGGCGCGCCAGCGTCGAACTGGTGTTCGACAACCCCGAGGGGCGTGCCGGCGGGCAATGGAGCCAATATGCCGAGATCGCCGTCAAGCGGGTGCTGACCCGCGACGGCACGTCCTCGTACTACATCAATAACCAGGCCGTGCGCCGCCGCGACATCCAGGACATCTTCCTGGGTACCGGCCTGGGGCCGCGCGCCTACGCCATCATCGGGCAGGGCATGATCTCGCGCATCATCGAGGCCAAGCCCGACGACATGCGGATTTTCCTGGAAGAAGCCGCCGGCGTGTCCAAATACAAGGAACGCCGCCGCGAGACCGAAAACCGCCTGTCCGACACACGCGAGAACCTGACCCGCGTCGAAGACATCCTGCGCGAACTCGGCACCAACCTGGACAAGCTCGAAGGCCAGGCCGAAGTGGCCCAGCGCTTCAAGACGCTGCAGTCCGACGGCGAGGAAAAGCAGCACCTGCTGTGGCTGCTGCGCAAGCGCGAGGCGCAGGCCGAGCAGGAACGGCACACGCGCGCCATCGAACAGGCGCAGATCGATCTCGAAGCCCAGACCGCGCAGTTGCGTCACGTCGAGGCCGAACTCGAAACCATGCGCGCCGCGCATTATGCGGCGTCGGACAACATGCACACCGCGCAGGGCGCGCTGTACGAAGCCAATGCCGAGGTCAGCAAGCTCGAGGCCGAGATCCGCTATGTGGTGGAATCGCGCAATCGCGTGCAGGCGCAGATCGCCGCGTTGACCGCGCAGCGCGAGCAGTGGCAGGGCAAGGCCGAGCAGGCCACCGACGCGCTCGCGCAGGCCGAGGAAGAACTGGCGGTGGCGGAAGGCCGCACCGTCGAGGCACAGGAGGCGGTGGCGCACAAGACCGACGAGCTGCCCACGCTGGAAGCCCAGTGGCGCGATGCCCAGACGCTGTCCAACGAGCAGCGCGCCAGCATCATGCAGGCCGAGCAGGCGCTCAAGCTCGAAGCCGCGCAGCAGCGCAGCGCCGACCAGATGCTGYAGCAGCTGGAACAGCGCCGCGAACGCCTGTCCGGCGAGGAGAAGGGGCTCGACCGCCCGGATGAAATCCGCCTGGAAGAGCAGCGCGCCGAACTGGCCGAGCAGGAAGCCGTGCTGGAAGAAGCGCAGGCCATCCTGGCCGATTCCGCCGAAAGCGTGCCGCGCCTGGACGCCGGGCGCCGCAGCGCGCAGGAACGTGTGCAGAGCGAGGCCGCGGCGATCGCATCGCTGGAAGCCCGCCTGGCCGCGCTGAAGCAGCTCCAGGAAAACGTTCAGACCGAAGGCAAGGTGCAGCCCTGGCTGGCCAAGCACGGCCTGGCCGAACTGCCGCGCCTGTGGAAGAAGGTTCATATCGAGCCGGGCTGGGAAAGCGCGCTGGAATCCGTGCTGCGCGAAAAACTCGCCGCGCTCGAAGTCTCCAACCTGGACTGGATCACGTCCTTCCTGTCCGACGCGCCGCCCGCCAAGCTGGCCTTCTACTCGCCGCCGCCGGCCGCACGCCCGCAGGAAACCCCTGCCGGCCTGCGCCCGCTGATGGCGCTGGTGCAGATCACCGAGCCCGGCATCCGGGCCGTGATGCAAGACTGGCTGGCCGATGTCTATACCGCCACCGACATGGCTTCGGCGCTCGCCCAGCGCGCCACGCTGCCGGAAGGCGCATCTTTTGTCGTGGCCGAGGGCCACCTGGTGGGCCGCAGCTCGGTCCACCTCTACGCTGCCGATTCCGAGCAGGCCGGCATGCTGGCTCGCGAGCAGGAAATCGAGAACCTGCAGAAGCAGGCGCGCGCCCAGATGCTGCTGTCGGATGAGGCCAAGAGCCAGGCGGTACGCGCCGAAGCGGCCTACACCCAGGCCAGCGCCGCTCTGACGGAGGCACGCGGGGGCAGCGAGCAGGCCACCCGCCGCGTGCACGCGCTGCAGATGGACGTGCTCAAGCTGTCGCAGGCCATGGAGCGCTATGCCGCGCGCAGCGGCCAGATCCRCGAGGAGCTGGCGGAAATCGGCGCGCAGATCGAAGAGCAGCGCGCCATCCGCGCCGAATCCGAAGCCAGCTTCGAGCATCACGACGCCGCGCTGGCCGAAATGCAGGCCACGCACGAAGACCACCAGATGGCCTTCGAGGCGCTGGACAGCAAGCTGTCTTCGGCACGGCACCAGTTGCGCGATTTCGAGCGCGCGGCGCAGGAAGCCCTGTTCGCCGAGCGCAATCTCGCCAACCGCATCGAAGAGCTGCGCCGCAATATCCAGACAGCCGGCGACCAGTCGGAGCGCCTTGCCCAGTCGCTGGAAGACGCGCGCGCCGAACTGGAAACCATCAACGAGCAGACCGCCCACACCGGCCTGCAGGATGCGCTGGAGCGCCGTGCCGAGAAGGAAGAAAAGCTCCAGCTCGCCCGCACGGAACTCGATGCGCTGTCAGCGCAGCTGCGCCAGTACGACGACCAGCGCCTGGCCGCCGAACGCAGCCTGCAGCCGCTGCGCGACCGCATCACCGAATACCAGTTGAAGGAACAGGCCGCGCGCCTGAACCAGGAGCAGTTCAGCGAACAACTGACCACCGCCGAGGTGGACGAGGACGCGCTGGCCGAGAAGCTGACCCCGGACCTCAAGCCTTCCTACCTGCAAGGCGAAGTCACCCGCCTGAACAACGCCATCAACGCGCTTGGGCCGGTGAACATGGCGGCGCTGGACGAGCTGGCGGCCGCGCGCGAGCGCAAGACCTTCCTCGATGCGCAATCGGCCGACCTGATCGACGCCATCACCACGCTGGAAGACGCGATCCACAAGATCGACCAGGAAACCCGCGCGATGCTGCAGGGGACCTTCGACCAGGTCAACCACCACTTCGGCGAGCTGTTCCCGTCGCTGTTCGGCGGCGGCCAGGCCAAGCTCATCATGACCGGCGACGAAATCCTCGACGCGGGCGTGCAGGTGATGGCGCAGCCGCCAGGCAAGAAGAACTCGACGATTCACCTGCTGTCCGGCGGCGAGAAGGCCCTGACCGCGATTGCGCTGGTGTTCGCCATGTTCCAGCTCAACCCCGCACCGTTCTGCCTGCTCGACGAGGTGGACGCGCCGCTGGACGATGCCAATACCGAGCGCTACGCCAATATGGTGGCGCGCATGTCGGACAAGACCCAGTTTGTTTTCATTTCCCACAATAAAATCGCAATGGAAATGGCACACCAGTTGATTGGCGTGACGATGCAGGAGCAAGGCGTCTCGCGTATCGTCGCCGTGGATATGGACGCAGCGATGTCGATGGCGGAGGCAGCATGACGCTCCAGACTGCCCTTATCGTGGCAGGCATTGTCCTGCTGCTGCTGGTGGTGGCTTATAACCAATGGCAGATCCGCAAGGCGCGCCGCCCGCGCGCGCTGCAGCCCGAGGACGACCTGCCGCCGATGCGCGAGCCGGTGGTCAGCCCGGTGGTGACGCCGGAAGTCAGTGCCAAGCTGCACGAGCCGCCGGCCGCGCATGTCGTCGAGCGGCGCGAGCCCACGCTGTCGGGCTCGCCGCTGGACGCTGCCGCCGTGGCGGCCGGCATGGCCGCCAGTTCGGCGGATGCCGATGAAGCGGTGGCCGACGAAGTCGCCATCGCCGCCGCGCCGGCATCCGGCCATGCCGCCTCGCGCAAGCCAGCGGACGCCGAAGGTGTGCAAGCCGCGGCTGGCCAGCCGGTGGCGCAGGCGCACGCCGAACACGGGGGGCATGCCGAACACGCAGCGCACGAGGAAGGCGAAGGCCACGCGACCGCGCAGCAGGAAGCCGCGCCGCGCAAGGAAGCCTATGTCGAGCCCGCCGTCCCCGACGGCCAGCCCACGCCCGCGGTGATTGATCCGCTGATCGACTGCATCGTGCCGCTGCACCTGGAGCGCAAGAGCTCCGGTGACCGCATCCTGCCGCTCACCGGCCGCCTGCGCCGCGCGGGGACCAAACAGGTGCATATCGAGGGCCTGCGCGCCGAGGCCAATGCGTGGGAAGCGGTCACCGCCGGTCACCAGTACGAAGACCTGCAGGTAGCGGTACAACTCGCCAATCGGGGTGGGGCGCTCAATGCGCTCGAGTTTTCCGAGTTCGTCAACGCGGTGGAAGCGCTGGCGGAGTCGCTCGATGCGTCTGCCGAGCTGCCCGACATGAGCGAGACGGTCGCCAACGGTCGCGAGCTGGATGGGTTTGCCGCAAGCTGCGACGTGCAGCTTGGCGTCAATGTGATCTCCGACGGCGCGCCGTGGTCGGCCGCCTACGTGCAGACTGTGGCGACCCAGGACGGCCTGGTGCTGTCGCGCGACGGCACCCGCTTTACCCGCTACCAGGCCGGCGCCGATGGCGTTCAGCGTGCCTTGTTCACGCTGCAGTTCGGCGACACCAACTTCCTGCGCGACGATCTGACGGCCAAGGCTGGCCGTCAGATCACGCTGCTGCTCGACGTGCCGTCGGCGGCGCAGGCGACCAAGCCGTTCAAGACGGTGTGCGAGTATGGCTACAGCCTGGCGCAGCGCATGGGTGCGCAACTGGTCGACGACAATATGCGGCCGCTGAGCGAGTCGTCCTTCGTCGCCATCTTCGGCCAGCTGCAAACGCTCTACGACAAGCTCGAGGCGCGCGGCATGCCCGCAGGCTCGCCCGTGACCCTACGTTTGTTCAGTCTCTGAAACAGCAGTACGACATCGGATCCGGTCATTCAGCATGAGTTCCCAACGAGAAGGTGCGGCGGCGCAAGCCCCCGCACCTGCCGGCGATTCTCCCGCCGCGCGCGCTGACTGGCTGCGCGCCGAGCTGGAGCGGCATAACTATCAGTATTACGTGCTCGACGCGCCGTCGGTTCCCGATGCGGAATACGACGCGCTGTTCCGCGAGCTGCAGGACATCGAGGCGGCCCATCCCGACTTGCTGACGCCGGAGTCGCCCACCCAGCGCGTGGGCGGACAGCCGCTGTCGGCATTCGACACGGTGCGCCACGCCATTCCGATGCTGTCGCTCAACAACGCCTTCGAAGACGAAGATGTGGTGGCATTCGATCGCCGTTGCGCGCAGGGGCTGGCGCGGACCGCGCCGGCGGAGGGCACGGCCGACCTGTTCGGCACCGCCGATGCCGTGGAATATGCCAGCGAGCTGAAGTTCGATGGCCTGGCCATGTCCTTGCGCTATGAAGACGGCCGGCTGGTGCAGGCCGCCACGCGCGGCGACGGCGAAACCGGCGAAGACGTAACCGTCAATGTCCGCACCATCAAGGCCATTCCGCTGCGTTTGCGCGGGGCGGCGCCGGCGGTGCTGGAAGTGCGCGGCGAGGTCTTCATGTACCGCCGCGAGTTCGACAAGCTCAACGCGCGGCAGGCCGAGGCGGGCGAAAAGACCTTCGTCAATCCGCGCAATGCCGCTGCCGGCAGCCTGCGCCAGCTGGACCCGCGCATCACCGCCAGGCGGCCCCTGTCGTTCTTCGCCTACGGGCTGGGCGAACTGCAGGGCGCGCCGCGTCCCGATACGCACAGCGCCATGCTCGACTGGTTTGCCGGGCTTGGGATGCCGGTCTGCGCGGAACGCGCGGTAGTGCGCGGCGCCGAGGGGCTGCTGGACTTCTACCGTGGCGTGGGCGAGCGCCGTGGCAGCTTGCCGTACGACATCGATGGCGTGGTGTACAAGGTTAATGCGCTGGCGGAGCAGGAGCAGCTCGGTTTCGTGTCGCGCGCGCCGCGCTTTGCCCTGGCGCACAAGTTTCCCGCCCAGGAAATGACCACGGTGGTCGAGGACATTGAAGTGCAGGTTGGCCGCACCGGCGCCATCACGCCGGTGGCACGGCTGGCGCCGGTGTTCGTGGGCGGCGTGACCGTGACCAATGCCACGCTGCACAACGAGGACGAGATCCGCCGCAAGGACGTCCATATCGGCGATACCGTGATCGTGCGGCGCGCCGGCGATGTGATTCCGGAAGTGGTGGCGGTGGTGCCGGAGCGCCGGCCCGCCGATGCCCGCGCCTTTGTCATGCCGACAACGTGCCCCGTGTGCGGATCGCATATCGAAAAGCTGGAAGGCGAGGTGATCGCGCGCTGCACCGGCGGGCTGATCTGCGCGGCGCAGCGCAAGCAGGCGCTGCTGCATTTCGCGCAACGCCGCGCCATGGATATCGAGGGCCTGGGCGATAAGGTAGTCGAGCAACTGGTCGACCTGGGCATCGTGCATACGCCCGCCGACCTGTACAAGCTCGGCGTCGCCAAGCTGGCAGCGCTGGACCGGATGGCCGACAAGTCGGCCACCAACCTGGTGGCGGCCATCGAAGTGTCGCGTGAGACCACGCTTAACCGCTTCATCTTCGCGCTGGGCATCCGCCATGTGGGCGAGGCGACGGCCAAGGACCTGGCCAAGCACTTCGGCAAGCTGGATGGCCTGCTGGCCGCCGATGAGGCCGCCTTGCTGGAGGTCAACGACGTAGGCCCGGTGGTGGCGCAGTCGATCGCCAACTTCCTTGCCGAGCCGCACAATGTGGAAGTCATCGAGCAATTGCGCGCGGCCGGCGTGCACTGGCAGGAAAGCGAACCGGCGGCGCGCGCCGCGCCCGCGCCGCTGGCCGGCAAGACCTTCGTGCTCACCGGCACGCTGCCCACGCTGTCGCGCGAGGCCGCCAAGGAAATGCTGGAAGCCGCCGGCGCCAAGGTGGCCGGTTCGGTGTCGAAGAAGACCGACTACGTGGTGGCCGGCGCGGAAGCTGGCAGCAAACTGGAAAAGGCCGAGGCGCTCGGCGTGCCCGTGCTTGACGAGGYCGCCATGCTGGCCTTGCTGGCCGAGATTCAAACCGGAGATCAAGGATGATCCGTGACATTCTAAAGATGGGCGACCCACGCCTGCTGCAGGTAGCGCGCCCGGTCACGCGCTTCAATACGCCGGAGTTGCGGCTGCTGATCGACGATATGTTCGACACCATGGATCACGCCAACGGCGCTGGCCTCGCCGCGCCGCAGATCGGCGTGGACCTCCAGGTGGTGATCTTCGGTTTCGATCGCAATCCGCGCTATCCGGATGCGCCGACCGTGCCCAAGACCGTGCTGATCAATCCCGAGCTGACGCCGATTGGCGAGGAGCAGGACGAGGCCTGGGAAGGCTGCCTGTCGGTACCGGGCTTGCGTGGCGTGGTGCCTCGCTATACCCGGCTGAAGTACACCGGATTCGACATGATGGGGGCGCGCATCGAGCGGGTGGCGGAGGACTTCCATGCGCGGGTGGTGCAGCATGAATGCGATCACCTGCAGGGTATCCTTTATCCCATGCGAGTGCGGGATTTCACGCGATTCGGCTTTACCGAGGTACTGTTCCCCGAGTTGCCTCCCAATAGCGACGACTGATCGCTTCGCCCGGCGCGGCGGGGGCCTTCCCGTCGCCGCGCTTCCTGGCGCGGTGCGACTTCACCAACGAGAATGGAGCGGCGGCCAGGCGTTGTGCCGCTTCGGTATCAGGAGACGGGACATGAGGACATTGCGCCGTGGGCGTTACGCGCCGATCGCGCTGCTTGCGCTCGCGGTCGCCGCGCAGTTCGGCTGCGCGGCGACCGGCGTGGACAACGGTGCCGCGCAGGCCAGGCCGGCAACCGCCGCGGCGCCACAGGCGGCGGCCTCCCACTGGCAGCGCGTAAAGCTTGGCACGGGCGCGCAGACCTACGATTTCCCGGTCTATGCCAACCATCCGCTGGACGGTGATCTGAGCGGCATCCGCGAGGTGATCTTTGTTCAGCACGGGCTGCAGCGTAACGGCGACGACTACTTCGCCGCCGGCGCGGACTTGCTCAGGCAAACCGGCCGCAATCCCGACGAGGTGCTGCTGCTGGCGCCCAATTTCCCCGGCACGCCGGACGTGGCCAAGGGCAAGGTCTTCGACCATATGCCGGTGTGGAGCGTGCAGGGCTGGATGGGCGGCGAGGATGCCCTCAACCCACCGTACTCGACCAGCTCGCTGCAGGTGCTGGACGATCTCGTCGGCATGGTGACCGACAAGCGCCGCTTCCCGGCCGTGACCCGCGTAACGATTGCCGGCCATTCGGGCGGCGCGCAACTGGTGCACCGCTATGCGGTACTGAACAATGTCGACGAGCGCATTCGCGCGGGCGGTATCGACCTGCGCTACGTGGTGGCGAATCCTTCGTCGTATCTCTATTTCACGCCGGAGCGCCCGAGCGGCAAGGGCTTCGCACGCTATGACACGGCCATTTGCGCGGACTACGACAAATACCGGTACGGCATGCGCGACATGGTGCCGTATGCGCGCGGCGCGACGGGCGACGCGCTGTTCCGCCGCTATCTGCAGCGCCAGGTGACCTATCTGGTGGGGACGGAAGACAACGACCCCAACCACCGCGTGCTCGACAAGGCCTGCGGCGCCGAAGCCGAAGGCCCGACCAGGCTGGAGCGGGCGCGCGGCTACCTGCGCTACGAGCGCTATCTTGCCGCCCCGTTGGGCAGCCAGCGCCCGCCGGTCCGCCACCAGGCCTTCGAGGTGGTCGGCGTCGGCCATAACCAGGGGCGCATGCTTGGCTCGCAATGCGGGGCGAAAGCGGTATTCGGGCTGGCGGAGACGGCCAATGCCGATGGCGCGGCTTGCCGGGCGCCGCAGCTATGAGGTGACGGGAGTGGGGCAGGGCGCTGGCACGCGCCGATCAGTGTGAACGCTGGCGGCCACCTGGCCGCCAGCGTTCAGGGCAAGGCGCTCAGAACTTCTCGAACGCGCCGAGGAAGCGCCACTGGCCGACCGGCAGGTCGCCCAGCACGATGCGGCCCATGCGCACGCGCTTCAGGCCCACGACCCGCAGGCCGACCTGTTCGCACATGCGGCGGATCTGCCGCTTCTTGCCCTCGCGCAGCACGAAGCGCAATTGCTCCTCGTTCTGCCAGCTGACCTTGGCCGGCTTGAGCGCCTCGCCGTCCAGGGACAGGCCGTGGCGCAGCTTCTCGATCAGCTCCGCGGGGAAGACTTTCGAGATATCGCGCTCGACCAGGCCTTCGGGCGAATCCCAGCTCACCCGCACCAGGTATTCCTTCTCCACCGTCGAGTCTTCACCGATCAGGTGGCGCGCAACGCGGCCGTCCTGGGTCAGCACCAGCAGGCCGGTGGAGTCGATGTCGAGCCGGCCGGCGGGGGCCAGGCTCTTGCGCTGCCACGGGGCGAAGCGCTTGCGGGTGGGGTCGAGTTCCCACTGGTTCTCCGGCGCGAACAGCACCGCGGCCGGCTCATAGCCGTCCTCGGCCTGGCCCGACACGTAGCCGACGGGCTTGTGCAGCAACACGGTCACGCGTTCGCCCTGCTCGGAGCGGGCAGCCTGGTGGATCTCGATGTTGGCGTCCGGGCTGATGCGCGAGCCGAGTTCAGTGACGGGCTGGCCGTCGACCAGCACCCAGCCGCGCGGAATCCATTCGTCGGCTTCGCGGCGCGAGCACAGGCCGAGTTCCGACATCCGCTTGGACAGGCGTACCAGGCCATCGGAGCTGGGCTGGGGCGCATGCCGCGCGGGCGCGGCGCGCTCCGCGCCCGTGCCCTGGCCGGCATCGTGCGCGCGGCGCGGACGGCTTTGTCCTTCGCCGGGGGCGAAGTTGCGCGGGCGATCATTGCCTTCGCCGGCAAAGCGGCGCGGGCGATCCTGGCTTTCACCGGGGGCGAAACGGCGCAGACGATCCTGACCTTCGCCGGGGGTGAAGCGGCGCGGACGATCCTGACCTTCTCCAGGGGTGAAGCGGCGGGGGCGATCCTGGCCTTCGCCGGGGGCGAAACGGCGCGGACGATCCTGGCCTTCACCGGRRYCGAAAYKGCGCGGGCGATCATTRCCTTCGCCAGCAAAGCGGCGGGGACGATCCTGACCTTCGCCRGGGCCGAAACGGCGGGGGCGATCCTGGCCTTCACCGGGGGTGAAACGGCGCGGGCGGTCCTGRCCYTCACCKGRRYCGAAAYKGCGCGGGCGATCMTKGCCTTCGCCAGCAAAGCGGCGGGGACGATCCTGGCCTTCACCGGGGGGGAAACGGCGCGGGCGGTCCTGGCCTTCGCCAGCAAAGCGCCGCGGACGATCCTGCCCTTCGCCTGAACCGAAACGGCGCGGACGGTCGTCGCCTTCGCCGGCAAAGCGGCGGGGACGGTCCTGGCCTTCACCGGTGCGCGGGCCACGTGGCGGGCGCTGGGCACCGTCTTCCGCCTTCTTGCGCGAGCGCTCGCCGCCGCCGGCGCGCTCCTGTGCCTGCTTGATGCCGTCGACCACGGCGCGTACGCGACCGCGGTTCAGGTCTGACACGCGCACCGGCCGGGTGGCGCCGGGTTTGCGGGCGTTGCCTTCGGAGGCGGCCTTGATGCCCAGCGTCTTGCGCTTGGGCGAATTGCTATCGGTCATATCTTCTATGTGGGGCGTCCGGCCTAGATGGCCAGCGCCGCCAGCAGGTCCTGTTCGAGCTGTAACTGCAGTTTGTTATCCGAGGCGAGGCGGCTGCCGTCGACCAGGAAAACGTCTTCCACCCGCTCACCGAGCGTGTTGATGCGGGCGGTATGCACCGAGATGCGATGTTTGGCCAATACGCGCGAGATGGCGTACAAAAGACCGGTGCGGTCGTTGGCCGAGAGCGACAGCAGGTAATACTGGCCGCGCTCGTCGGCACGCAGGTCGACACGCGGCTTGATCGGGAAGCTGCGCGACTGGCGCGACAGCCGTCCCTGGGTGGGTTCCGGCAGGGCAGCCTGCTGCTGCAGGCGCTCGGCCAGTTCGTGCTCTACCAGCGCAATGATGTCGCGGTAATTGCCGCTCGCATCGCTGCTGATGCCCGGATCGGTTACCTGGAAGGTATCGAGCGCGTAGCCGTGCCGGGTGGTGTGGATCTTGGCTTCCTGGATGGAGAAGCTCTTGCGTTCGAAATAGCCGCAGATGCGGGCGAATACGTCGGGCTGGTCCTTGACGTAGACCGCTACCTGCAGGCCTTCGCCGGCGGGCGACAGGCGCGCCTTGACCACCGGCGTTGGGCTGTCCACCTTGTTGTACAGGTGGCGCGTGAGCCAGGCGATGTCGCGCGCATCGTGGCGCAGGAAAAAGGCGACGTCGAGCTGGGCCCACAGCGGCTTGCCCAGTTCCGGGTCAAACGCCTTGAGCCGTAGCTGGGCGATCGTGTCGTCCCTGCGCTGCGCCCACAGCGAATGCGGATCGACGCGGGCGCCGCCCAGCACGCGCAGCGTGATGCGGTAGAGGTCTTCCAGCAGTTTGCCTTTCCACGCGTTCCACACCTTGGGGCTGGTGCCGCGGATATCGGCCACGGTCAGCAGGTAGAGCGCGGTCAGGTTGCGCTCGGTGCCGACCACCCGCGCGAACGCATGGATCACGTCGGCATCGGTCAGGTCCTGCTTCTGCGCCACATGGCTCATGGTCAGGTGATGCTCGACCAGCCAGGCGATCAGGTCGGTATCCTCGCGGCCGATGCCGTGCTGCTTGCAAAAGCGCCGCGCATCGGCGGTGCCGAGCTTGGAGTGGTCGCCGCCGCGGCCTTTGGCGATATCGTGGAACAGCGCAGCCACCCACAGCACCCAGGGACGGTCGAAGGTTGCCATCAACTGGCTGCAGAAGGGGAACTCGTGGGTGTGCTCGACAATGGCGAAGCGGCGCATGTTGCGCACCACCATCAGGATGTGCTGGTCCACCGTATAGACGTGGAACAGGTCGTGCTGCATCTGCCCGACGATGCGGCGGAAGTTGATCAGGTAGCGGCCCAGCACGCTGGTCTGGTTCATCAGCCGCAGCGCGTGGGTGATGCCCTGCGGCTCCTGCACGATGGCAAGGAACAGGCGGCGGTTTTCCGGATCGTTGCGCCAGCCGGCATCCATCACCGTGCGGGCGTTGTACAGGCCGCGCAGCGTGCGGGGCGACAGGCCCTTGACGCCGGGTGTGCGCTCGTACACCAGGAAGGTTTCCAGGATGGCGTGGGGTTCGCGCTCGTAGAGATCGTCGCTGGTGATCTCCAGCATGCCCTGGCGTTCCACGAAGCGCTCGTTGATGACGCGCRTCACCTTGGATTCGCTGGGGAACAGCATGGCCTCGATATTGAGCAGCAGCACGATATTGAGCTGCGTGACCGCCTTGGCCGCCCAGTAGTAACGGCGCATCAGCTGCTCGCTGGCGCGCTTGTTGTTGTTCTGGCGGTAGCCGAAGGCCTCGGCCAGCGCGGTCTGCAGGTCGAACACCAATACGTCCTGGCGGCGTCCGGCGACCAGGTGCAGGCGCGCGCGGATGGTCTTGAGCAGTCGCTCGTTGCGCGCCAGTTCCTGCGCTTCGCGTTCGCTCAGCAGGTCGCGCTCGAACAGTTCTTTCCAGCTATCCCCCAGGCCCGCCGCCTTGGTCATCCACAGGATGACCTGCAGGTCGCGCAGGCCGCCGGGGCTTTCCTTGCTGTTGGGTTCGAGCGAGTAGGGCGTGTCCTGATATTTGGCATGGCGCTGGCGCATTTCCAGCAGCTTGGCCTGGAAGAAGGCGCGCGGGTCCAGGTCGGCCTGGTAGCGCGTCTGCAGCTCGGTGAAGAGCGCGCGGTTGCCCGTCAGCAGGCGCGCTTCGAGCAGGGACGTCTGGATGGTCACGTCCTGGCGCGATTCGCGGATRCAGTCGTCCACGGTACGCACGGCGGAGCCGATTTCGAGCCCGAGATCCCAGCACAGGCCGATGAACTTCTCCAGCCGTTCGGTGGTGTCCTGGTCGGGTTCCGACGGCAGCAGCAGCAGCACGTCCACGTCGGAATACGGGAACAGTTCGCCGCGCCCGTAGCCCCCCACGGCCACCAGCGCGCTATGCGCCGGCAGGCCCAGTCCGCGCCAGGCTTCGGTCAGCGCGTTGTCCACCGCGCGCCGCAGGCGCGTCAGCAGCTGGCCGACGTGGCCGTGCGCGTTGAAATCCTCGAACACGGCTTGCTTGTCGGCTTTGAGCTGATCGCGAACACGGGTGGCGAGGATGAGTTCCGGCGTGGCGTCCATGGCTGGGGCTGAGTGCATCGAAGGGACGGCTGAAATAAGAAGGGCGCCAACTTTGGCGCCCGTAGCGTCAGGCTGCGACAGAATCCGTAATGAAGGCGGGTGGCGCCTGCGTACCCTCGGAGACCGTCAGCACGTCATAGCCGGTCTCGGTCACCAGGATGGTGTGCTCCCATTGCGCCGACAGGCTGCGGTCGCGGGTCTTGACGGTCCAGTGGTCTGGCATGGTGCGGATGTCGCGCTTGCCGGCGTTGACCATCGGCTCGATCGTGAAGATCATGCCGGCCTGGATCTCCATGCCGGTGCCCGGGCGGCCGTAATGCAGGATCTGCGGGTCTTCGTGGAAGTTCTTGCCGATGCCGTGGCCGCAGTATTCGCGCACCACGGTATAGCCGGCGGCTTCCGCATGGACCTGGATCACATGGCCGATGTCGCCGAGGCGGGCACCGGGGCGCACCTGGGCGATGCCTTTCCACATGCACTCGAACGTGATCTGGGCCAGGCGCTTGGCCAGGATCGAGCCCTCGCCGGCGATGAACATGCGGCTGGTGTCGCCGTAGTAGCCTTCCTTGGTGATCACGGTGATATCGAGATTGACCGCGTCGCCGGACTTCAGCACGCGCTCGCCCGGGATGCCGTGGCAGATCACGTCGTTGACCGAGGTGCAGATGGCGCCAGGGAAGGGGGGGTAGCCCGGGGGCGCATAATTCAGCGGCGCCGGCACCGTGCCCTGCACATCGCGCATATAGGCGTGGCACAGCCGGTCGAGTTCGCYGGTGGTGACGCCCGGCTTGACGAAGGGCGTGATGTAGTCGAGGACCTCGGAGGCCAGCCGGCAGGCTACCCGCATTTGGGCGATGTCGTCGGCGTTCTTGATATGGATGCTCATGCTACTCGCAAAAGTGGCGGCGAAGCCACTGGCTGCGCCTTAATTCGAATCTGAAAGTGGGATTATCGCACCATCGGGCATCGACCGCAGCCGAAAACGGGCTGCGCCGGATGCGGGCGCGGTCCGGGCGGGCGGCGCAAGCGCGGGGAGGCGCGCGAGGCGCCCCGGGGCTTTCCGACGGCTGCCCACCTTCCCCATCATAGTTAGCCTCTTGAGCGAAGTCCTGTTTTGTTGCTACAATCTTGGGCTGGCTTTCTTTCGGCTTTTCGTCACCCGGCGATGCATGCGGTGGCGTGGCTGGTGGTTGCTAGGCCGGGCACGTTACTTGTTGTTGCGTGTTCGCTTTGTTTGCAGGCGCCCGGCGCTTGTGAATTGTTTGAAGTTTGAAATTGCGAGTCCGTCCATCCGGGGTGTTCCTTTTCAGGAATGTCGGGGCGGCCTTCAGACCTAACCCTTTTGGAGATTTTCATGTCCGTTACCA
>NZ_JBFTLX010000129.1:0-38606 GCF_056396665.1 Cupriavidus sp. 05T313
GTTCTCGCCTCGACTGTAATTGGGGAGGTAACAACGGCGGATTGGCTAAATTATACAGTTGCGCGCGCCGGCGTTGTTTCCAAAAACACTGTCTATTATCCGATAAGAAATAGAGATTATCGGGATTTGCAATTGCGGCACAAACAAGGCGGGGATTTGGTGTTGTACTCAAATTTATACAGGGTACCACTGTACCCCCCGAAGGTCCTGGAATTTGATCAATGAAGCGAATGAAGGGGGGCAAGCGGAAATATTGGTTAGCAGGTACCGCACTGCTTGCGCTGGTCTTGGTGCCGTATCTATGGGGTGTGGCGCTACGGGGAACGGCGCACGAATGTGAGCGTATAAAGGAAGGTAGTCTTTATAGTGGAGAAATATGCTTCTTGAATAGCCAATATGGAATGCGCTTCCGCCTTTATGACGCTGAAACCGAGCAGCTACTGGCAGAGCGCACTTACAACGACCTAGACCCCGGGATCGTTTGGGGTGATGACAGAGTAACCTACAACTTAGGGGCATCTCCAAGTGAGTATGTGGAATTGCCCCCCACATGGTGGGATCGATTGCGTGCCAAGCTGCCGTAACGCGGGTCTACGCGCAATCGCCGCGTGCGGGTCGCCGCCGCCCTGGGCATGGGACACCAGGGAAACACCCAATCCACCCAAATTATGCAGCCCCAAAGAGCTGCTTATCTTGGGTGGATTGCCAGAAACCCACCATAATAGTGTCCGCACAAGGCTACGAAGCGTCGCTGCGTCAGTACCACTTGAAGATGCTCGTTGACGGCCAACTGGTTGAAAGCGTGGTCGACGAGCCGGCACTGCGGCCCGGCATCAACGCGGCAGGGCTGACGTACGACTACGACATGCACAAGATCGCAAGGCTGCACAATGCCCGGCGCGCCGGTCGTGATCGGTTTGCCGGAAGTCCCGTCCAGGCGCGATGATGCGCCCTGAACCTGCTGCGGTTCCATCCAGGCCTCGCATGCAGGAAGGGGAAGCGCTTGCCACACCAACTCACAAAGGGAATGCGCATGCTGCACAACGCCGCTGAATCTGTTCTGGTGCTGGTGGATCTCCAGGCCCGCCTGATGCCCGCGATCCATGAAAGCGATCGCGTCGTAACGGAAGCCGTGCGCCTGGCCAATATCGCGCGGGTACTGGGCGTGCCGGTGATCGGCACCGAGCAAAGCCCCGGCAGCCTGGGCGGGAATCTCGACGAGATCAGGCGACTATGCGATCAGACCGTGGCCAAGGACCACTTCGATGGCTGCCGGGACGGCTTGCTCGACGCACTCCCTGCCGGGAGGAAGAGCGTGGTGGTAGCCGGCTGCGAAGCCCACGTCTGCGTTTTCCAGACGGTCACCGGGCTGCTCGGCCACGGACTGAGCGTGACCGTCGTGCTGGATGCCATTGGCTCGCGCAAGGCCTCCAGCCGCGACGCGGCCATCGACAGGATGCGCAGGGACGGGGCCACCGCCGCCACGGTCGAGATGATTGCCTTCGAATGGATGCGGACGAGCCGGCACGAACGCTTCCGCGAGGTGCTTGGTTTCGTGAAGTAGCGCCTCGCGGGGAGGCCGCGGCGCAGGCTGAGACCCGCGCCACGCTTACGCTTGCGCGCCTGGAACCAAGCTGGCTATGGCGCTTGTCGCCCGGCCTGTGCCTCCCCATCCACCCGCACCGCAAGCCCGAGCGGATTACCGGTGCGCAGCGCCTGCGGCAGCAGGGCGGCCGGCATGTCCTGGTAGCACACGGGCCGGAGGAAGCGCGCGATGGCCAGGCTCCCGACCGACGTGGAGCGGCCGTCCGAGGTGGAAGGATACGGTCCGCCATGCACCATCGCATGACTCACCTCCACCCCCGTGCCAAAGCCATTGACGAGGATCCGGCCAACGCGGCGCTCCAGCGCGGGCAGGAAGCCGCGCGCGGCATCGTAGTCGGCCTCATCGATATGGATGGCCGCGGTCAGTTGCCCCTCCAGGGCTTCCACCACACGCTGCATGGCGGCCAGGTCGGGGCACCGCACCACTAGCGACGCCGCGCCGAAGATTTCCGCGCGCAGTGCTTCGTGCGCGAGGAAGGCCTCGGCGGTGGTCGAGAACAGCGCCGCCCGCCCCTGGTATTGCGCGCCGGCCTGGCCACGCGCAATGGTGCTGACCTGCGGATGGCAACCAAGGCCTTCGACGCCGGCGCCGTATGCCCGGTGGATGCCCGGAGTCAGCATGGTCGACGCCGGGGCTTGCGCGATCGCCGCTTCGGCCGCCGCCAGGAAACGATCGAGATCCGGCCCCTCCACCGCCAGCACCAGGCCCGGATTGGTGCAGAACTGGCCCGCGCCGAGCATCAGCGAGGCGGCGAAGGCCTTGCCGATGGCGTCGGCACGGCTGCCCAGCGCGTGCGGGAACAACAGCACCGGGTTGATACTGCTCATTTCCGCGTAGACCGGGATCGGCTCGGCGCGGGCCGCGGCCAGTTGCATCAACGCGGTGCCACCGGCGCGCGAGCCGGTGAAGCCGACCGCCTTGATACGATGATCGCTCACCAGCCCCTGGCCGATCCGCAGGCCGGAATCGAACAGCAGGGAGAACGTTCCCTCGGGCAAACCCGACTCGTCCACGGCCTTCCGGATTGCGCGGCCAACCAGCTCCGATGTGCCGGGATGGGCCGGATGCGCCTTGACGATAACCGGGCAGCCGGCTGCCAGCGCCGATGCGGTATCGCCACCGGCCACCGAGAACGCCAGCGGGAAATTGCTGGCGCCGAACACGGCCACCGGCCCCAGCGCGATATTGCGCAGGCGCAGGTCCACACGCGGCAGCGGCTTGCGCTCCGGCTGCGCGGGATCGATGCGCAGGTCGAGGAAATCCCCCTGCCGCACCACAGCGGCAAACAAGCGGAGCTGGCCCACGGTGCGCCCGCGCTCGCCTTCTATCCGGGCACGCGGCAGGCCACTCTCGCTGACGCAACGCTCGATCAGCGCGTCGCCAAGATCAAGGATGTTGGCGGCAATCTTCTCCAGGAACGCGGCGCGTTGTTCGAGCGAGGTTTCGCGGTAGACATCGAAGGCCTGCGCGGCCAGCGCGCAAGCCTGCTCCAGTTGCTGCGGCGTGGCGCCGCCGAAGGCCGGCCCCAGCGTTTCCCCTGTCGCCGGATCGACAGCCCGGATCTCGCCGTGAGTGCCGCGCACAGACTGGCGCCCGATCAGCAATTCGCCTGAGATATTCATGCTCTGTCCTTGAAATGAAAAGGCGGCGCGTTAGCAGCGCCGCCAGTTGTCCAATGCTTGCCAGCCGCTCACCTGCCCCAGCGCAGCACCACCGGATCGAGCCTGCGCGCGATCTTCAGCAAACCGGCGCGCGTGGCCGGGTGCATCGGCTGCAAGGGGTGGCGCACGGCRTCGGAAGCAATCACGCCACMCTCCTTCATCAGCACCTTGGCCGTCGCCAGCCAGCCTTGCCGGTTCTCGTAGTTGATCAGCGGCAGCCATTGCTGGTAGTGCTGCGCGGCGAGCTCCGAGTCGCCGGCCTGGTAGGCATCCACGATCTTGCGGATGCCATCGGGGAAACCCGCGCCGGTCATCGCGCCGGTGGCGCCCGCATCGAGGTCGGCCATCAGCGTGATGGCCTCTTCGCCATCCCACGGGCCCACGATGGCATCGCCGCCGAGCTCGATCAGTTCGCGCAGCTTGGCAGCGGACTGCGGCACTTCGATCTTGAAGTACGAGACGTTGGCGATCTCCTTCGCCATGCGCGCCAGGAACGCGGCCGACAGCGTGGTGCCGCTCACGGGCGCATCCTGGATCATGATGGGAATATCGATCGCGCCGGACACCGTGGTGAAGAATTCGTGGATGGCGCGCTCCGGCACGCGGATGGTGGCGCCGTGATACGGCGGCATCACCATCACCATGGCGGCGCCCGCGTCCTGCGCGGCGCGGCTGCGCGCGGCGCAGATGCGCGAGCTGAAGTGCGTGGTAGTGACGATCACCGGGACGCGGCCGGCCACGTGATCCAGCACGGTCGTCATCAGCAGGCTGCGCTCGTCATCGGTCAGCACGAACTGCTCGGAGAAATTCGCCAGGATGCAGATGCCGTCGGAGCCGGCGTCGATCATGAAATCGATGCAGCGGCGCTGGCCGTCGAGGTCAAGGCCACCTTGTTCGTCGAAGATGGTGGGTGCCACCGGGAATACACCACGGTAGACGGCATTGGCTTTGGGCATGTTCATGGTCTCTCCTCCTTGTTCTTGCCGGCGGCGCCGGGTCCGGCCGGAGCCCCACGTCGAGGGGGCTTGTGACAGGGATGCAATATACGGTGCGCCAGGCCGCGATGTATATTGAAACCTTTCCATCTCGTGATCGCTTTTGCGACTCACGTAGCTTTCGCCCCGGGTTCCCATGAAGGCCACGCTTGACGTTCTGATGTCCCGCCTGCGCATGAAGCAACTGCAATTGCTGATTGCGCTGGACGACCACAAATCCCTGCACCAGGCTGCGTCGGCCATGGCCATGACGCAGTCGGCGGCCAGCAAGGCCTTGCAGGAGCTGGAAGGCATGCTGGACGCGCCGCTGTTCGAGCGCTCCAAGACCGGCATGCGGCCAAACCAGTTCGGCCACTGCGTGATCCGCTATGCGCGGCTGCTGGCGACGGATCTCACCGCCTTATGCCAGGACATGGCCGAGATCCGTTCCGGCAAGGGCGGCCACCTGGCCGTCGGCGCCATCATGGGCGCGGTCCCGGATGTGCTGGTGCCGGCGCTGGAGACCATGCAGGACGAACAACCGAACCTGTCCATCGAAATCGTCGAAGACACCAGCCTGCGCATGCTCACGCTGCTGGACGACGGGCGCCTGGACCTCGTCATCGGGCGCGCGCTGGTAAGCGACCAGCCCGCCAGGTACCACTACCAGGCGATTGGCGACGAACCGATCTCGGCAGTGGTGGGCTACAGCCATGCCGCGCCGCGCGCCAGGACGCTCACCTTTGCCGACCTGGCCGGCTACCGGTGGATCGTCTATCCCGGCCAGATGCCGATGCACGAGTTGTTGCAGCGCGAGTTGGACATGGTCGGCGTGGGCATGCCGGCGAATGCRATCACCACCTCCTCCAGCTTCGTCACCGTGGCCTTGCTGCAGCGCAGCGCGAAACTGGTCTCGCTGCTGCCGACCAGCGTGGCCGAACTGTTCGCCCGGCAAAAGATGCTTCGCATCCTGCCGGTGACGATGCGGTCCCGGCAGCAGACCTTTGGGGTCGTGACCCGGCGCGGGGGCACGCTTTCCGCCGCCGCGGGCCAGTTGATCAAGCTGCTCCGCGCCGGGCAGGCGGAAGTCTGAGCGGCGCCTGGCATCCGTTGCGAGGTATTCCTTAAAGTAATCACCCATTCAATAAACGTCAGTAGTCACGCATCGCTCCCATCCTTATAGTTGCCCCATCCGCGCTCCGGCGCAGGCCCATAACAAGACATGGAGACAACAATGAAACGATGGATGACCGGCGCCTTTGCCGGCGTGATTGGACTGGCAACCGCCATGGCAACCGGCGTCCACGCGCAGGACACCCGCCCTGTACGGATGATGGTAGGCGCGGCGCCGGGCGGCGGCACCGACGTGATGGCGCGCATCGTCTCCGACAAGCTGGCCGCCATCCTCAAGCAGCCGGTCGTGGTGGACAACCGGCCTGGCGCCTCCAACACCATCGCCGCCGACATCACCGCCAAGGCAGCGCCGGATGGCAACACGCTGCTGATGGGCGTGGTCACCTCCCAGGCCATCGCGCCCCACCTGCTCAAGCTGCAGTTCAACCCGCTCAAGGACCTGGCGCCGGTGGCCCTGGTGTCGTCGGTGCCCAATGTGCTGGTGGTCAACAACCAGGTGCCGGCGCAAGACGTAAAAGCGCTGGTGGCGCAGATCCAGGCCAACCCCGACAAATTCCGCTACAGCTCCTCCGGCGTCGGCAGCACCCAGCACCTGGCCGGTGCGGCGTTTGCCCGCCAGATCCACGGCAAGCTGCTGCACGTGCCATACAAGAGCAGCAGCAGCGCGCTGGTGGACCTGATGGGCGGCCAGGTCGACATGAGCTTCGAGACCATGCCCTCCGTCATCAACCACATCAAGGCCGGCAAGCTGCGCGCGCTGGCGGTCACCGCCGACCAGCGCTCGGCGCTGCTGCCTAACGTACCCACGCTGGCCGAAGCCGGCGTGCCCGGCATCCAGATGAATGCCTGGTACGGCGTCTACGCCCCGGCCGGCACGCCGCCCGCCACGCTGCAGAAGCTGAGCGCGGCGCTGGCCACCATACTCAAGGATCCCGACACCGTGCGCCGTCTCAATGATGTGGGCGCGTTGCCGGGCACGCTCACCGCCACCCAGTTCGATGCCTTCTCGCGCGCCGAATATGCGCGCTACGGCAAGCTGATCGCCGAACTCGGCGTCAAGCTGGACTGAACCCCTTTCCCTCAAGACTCCCATGACCCAACGACCCCGAATCGCCATGGTGCTCGGCGACCCCGCCGGCATCGGCCCCGAGCTGATCGCCAGGCTGCTGGCCGACCCTGCCACCGCGGCGCAGGCCGACATCCTGCTGATTGCCGACCGCGACGAATGGCGCCACGGCATGCAGGTGGCCGGCGTGGATATCGCGCTGCGCGAAACCGATTCGCTCGCGTTCGCTGGCGGCGATAGCGCCAGCGCCCCGCGCCTGTTCCACTGGCAGCTCGACGGCAAACCCGCCTACCGGCGCGGCGTGGCCAGCGCGGAAGGCGGCCGCTACAGCCTCGGCACCCTGGCCGTGGCGCTGGAGCTGGCGCAGGCTGGCAAGGCCGACGCCATCCTGTTCGGCCCGCTCAACAAAAGCTCGCTGCACGCCGCCGGCATGGGGCACAACGATGAGCTGCACTGGTTCGCCGAGAAGCTCGGCTACGACGGCGCTTTCTGCGAGTTCAATGTGCTCGACGGCCTGTGGACCTCCCGCGTGACGTCCCACGTTGCGCTCAAGGACGTGCCCGCCATGATCAACCGCGACAGCGTGGGCGCCGCCATCGACCTGATCGACCAGGCCCTGCGCAGGGCCGGCATGGCTCGCCCGCGCATTGCCGTGTGCGGCCTCAACCCGCACAACGGCGACAACGGCGCCTTCGGCCGCGAGGAGATCGACTTCATCGCACCGGCGGTCGCCGATGCGCGGGCACGCGGCGTGGCGGCGGATGGCCCCTTCCCCGCCGACACCATCTTCCTCAAGGTGCAGGGCAGCCCGGAGCAAAGGCAGTTCGATGCCATCGTCACGATGTATCACGACCAGGGCCAGATCGGCATCAAGCTGATGGGCTTCTCGCGCGGCGTCACCGTGCAGGGCGGCCTGCCCGTGCCGATCACCACGCCGGCCCACGGCACCGCTTTCGACATCACGCAGCAAGGCCGCGCCGACCTCGGCGCCACGCTGCAAGCCTTCCGCATCGCCTGCCAGATGGGCAGCCAGCGCGCAGCCCCCTGAACCTGCCGCCCGCCACCGGCCACTATCCAACGGAGACTATCTTGAAAATCACCAACGTCCGCGCCCGCGTCTTTGAATGGAAGGGCAAGACCGTGCCCCCGCAAGCGCACTTCTGCACCAATGCCACCGACATCCTGTTCGAGCGTGGCGACGCCATGGGCTCGTTCCGCTTCCACGGCTGGCTGGTGGTGGAAGTGGAAACCGATACCGGCCTGGTCGGCATCGGCAACTGCGCGCTCGCACCGCGCGTGGCCAAGGAAATCGTCGACCAGTACCTGGCCCCGATCGTGATCGGCCAGGACCCGTTCGACAACGAGTACCTGTGGCAGAAGATGTACCGCCGCACCCACGCCTGGGGCCGCAAGGGCATCGGCATGGCAGCAATTTCGGCGGTAGACATCGCGCTGTGGGACCTGATGGGCAAGGCGGTGGGCAAGCCGGTGTTCAAGCTGCTGGGCGGGCGCACCAAGGAAAAGATCTGGTGCTACGCCTCCAAGCTCTACAACAACGATGACCGCGACGCCTTCCTGGCCGAGGCGCAGAGCTATCTCGACCAGGGCTTCACCGCGATGAAGATGCGCTTCGGCTACGGTCCCAAGGACGGCCCCGCCGGCATGCGGAAGAACATCGAGCAGGTGCGCCTGCTGCGCGAACTGGTGGGCGACAGCGTCGACATCATGCTGGAATGCTATATGGGCTGGACGCTCGAATACGCGCGCCGCATGCTGCCGCGCCTGGCCGAATTCAATCCGCGCTGGCTGGAAGAACCGGTGATCGCCGACGACATCGAAGGCTATGCCGAGCTGAAGAAGATGAGCCCGTTCCCCATCTCCGGCGGCGAGCACGAATTCACCTCCTACGGTTTCAAGGACCTGCTGGAACGCCGCGCGGTGGACGTGATCCAGTACGACACCAACCGCGTGGGCGGCATCACCGCCGCGCAGAAGATCAATGCCATGGCGGAAGCCTGGTCGGTGCCCGTGATCCCGCATGCGGGCCAGATGCACAACTACCACCTCACCATGGCCTCGACCGCATCGCCGATGTCCGAGTACTTCCCGGTGCACGACGTGGAGGTGGGCAACGAGCTGTTCTACTACATCTTCAAGGGCGACCCGGCGCCGGACAAGGGGTACCTGCAGCTTGACGACAATCTGCCGGGGCTGGGGCTGACGCTCAACGAGGAGTACTTCGGGGAGTTCGAGATCATCGAATAAGAAGGCCGCAACGGCCCGCAACCCGCCTGGCTGTGCCGGTTGCGCTCTTAGAAGGGCGCAGCCGGCCGCTTGCGTTTCAGGTCCGGCCTCATCCCTTCACCCCCACCGCCTGCTGCAACGCGTGCACCAGCGTCAGCAGCGGCTCGCTGTGCTCCGTACGGCGCAGCCACATTGCCCCCACCGCCGGCAGGTCCCACGTCAACGTATGCGGCAAGACCGCGGCGCTGCCGCTGGCAGCCAGTTCGGCAGCCACCGCGCGCGGCACGATGGTGATGGCGCGCGGCTGGTTGCGCATCAGTGTGGCGATGGTCTTGATCGAATACGTCTCCACCATCGGCGTCGGTGGCACTGCGCCGGCGGTAGCGAACAACGTATTGATGGTGCGCCGGATCGGCGTATGCGAGGGCGGCAAAATCCAGTCCAGCGCGGCCAGGCGCGGCCAGTCCAGCTTGCCGCGCGCCAGCCGCGCCGCGGCGGCCACTGGCACCACCAGCGCGGGTTCCTCGCGGTAAAGCGGCGTCTGCACGATGTCGTCGCCCGGCGCGTAGAAAGACCGCGCGATCACGCAATCCAGTTCGTGCGCGCGCAGCGCCGCCACCAGTTCGTCCGTGGTGCCCTCGCGCACCAGCACCGCCACGCGCGGCTGCTGTTGCAAGCCGTGCGAGCAGGCTGCATCCAGTACCACAGGCGCCACATACGGAATCACGCCGATGCGCAGCCGCCCGTGCAGGCCGGCGCCGATCACCGCCAGTTCCCGCCCGAGCGCCTCCGTATCCGCCATCGCCAGCCGCGCATGCGCCAGCACGGCCGCGCCGGTCCCGGTAGGCTCCAGCCCGCGCCGCGAGCGCGCGAACAGCGGCACCATGAAGATCTCCTCGATCTCCCGCAGCGCCTTGGTCACGGCGGGCTGGGTCAGGTCCATCTCGGCCGCGACGCGCGACACCGAGCGCTGACGGTCCAGCGCCAGCAGCAGCGCCAGATGCTTGAGGCGCAGGCGGGAGATGAGGTTGTGCTGAAGTTTGTCGACTGGGGACGGCAATTGGAGTCCTGGACCTGATCGTCTAGCAAGACGTTGATTCTACTAGCGCCGCCACGACGCGCCCTGAACTTGCTAAGGCGGCCAATGGCGCGTCTAATGATCCGAGGCAGGCGATGGCAGTCAGGAGGGGTGATGCGCTGCACAAATTGCGGGTTCGCGAACCTCGCGCAGGCCAACTTCTGCGAGCAGTGCGGGGCCAGGCTTGCGCGGATCTGCCCGCGCTGTGGCGAGGAGTCCGGCCCTGCGGCGAAGTTCTGCCGCGGATGTGGCTCGCCCCTGGATGACGCCCCGTCAGCATCGCTTCCAGGACCTGCGACGGCCGCTTCGGCCCCTGTCCACTACACGCCGCCCCATCTGGCCGAGCGCATCCGGGCGGAGCAGGCAGCCATGGAAGCCAGGGGCGGAACGGCCGGCGAGCGCAAGACCATCACGGCGCTGTTCGCCGATATGGCTGGTTCGACGGCGTTGATCCAGGACCTGGACCCGGAAGAGGCGCGTCACCTGATCGACCCCGTGGTGACGCTGATGATGGATGCCGTGCACCACTATGAGGGCTACGTAGCCAAGTTCCTGGGAGACGGCATTCTCGCTCTGTTCGGCGCTCCCATTGCCCATGAAGATCATGCCCTGCGGGCTTTGTATGCGGCGCTGCGCATGCAGGAGGCAATGCGTCGCCACAGTGACCGGGTGCGTCTGGATCAGGGCATACCGCTTCAGATCCGCGTCGGAATCCACACGGGTGAGGTGTTGGTGCGCTCGATCCGCAAGGACGATCTGCACACGGACTACGATCCCGTGGGGCACACAATCCACATCGCCTCGCGCATGGAAGGCGTTGCCACACCGGCGTCCATCCTTGTCAGCGAGTCGACCCATAGGCTCGCCGAAGGGTATTTCGAATTCAAGCCGCTGGGGACGACCCACGTAAAAGGCGTCCGGGATCCGCTTGCGGTGTATGAGGTGCTGGGCCTCGGCGCATTGCGCACTCGCCTGCAAGTGGCGGCGCATCGCGGCCTGGCGCGCTTTGTGGGACGCCAGGCCGAAATGGAGGCGTTGCACAAGGTCCTGGAACTGGCCAAGGCGGGGCATGGGCAGGTCGCCGAAGTGATGGGAGAGGCCGGGGTAGGAAAATCGCGGCTGTTCCACGAGTTCAAGGCACGATCACAGCAAGGCTGCATGGTGCTGGAGACCTTCTCGGTTTCGCACGGCAAGGCCTTCGCCTATCTCCCGCTGATCGAGCTCCTGAGGAACTATTTTCAGATCACCCCGCAGGACAACGACCGAAGCTGCCGCGAGAAGGTCACGGGCAGACTGCTTACCCTCGACAGGACGCTGGAAGACCATTTGCCCTATTTGCTCTACCTGCTCGGCTCCGTCGAGCCCGGCTCGGCACTGCCGACCATGGACGCTGCCATCCGGCGGCAGCGCACGTTTGAAGCGGTTGCACGCCTGCTGGTCCGCGAAAGCCTCAACCAGCCTCTCGAGCTCCTGTTCGAAGACCTGCAATGGCTGGACAGCGAAACCGAGGCCTTCCTCAATATCCTCCTGGACTATGTGCCGGGTGCGAGGATCGCCCTGCTCGTCAACTACCGCCCGGAGTACTCCCATGACTGGAGCTCCCGGAGTTACTGCGTCCAGCTGCATCTTGAGCCGCTGGGCCCGGCCGAAGCCCAGGGGCTGCTCACCGCGCTGCTGGGCGAGGATCGCGCTCTCGCGCCGCTGAAACGGCTGATCCTGGACAAGACGGAAGGCAACCCGTTCTTTATGGAGGAAGTGGTCCAGACCCTGGTTGAGGAGAATGCCCTGGTTGGCCAGCCTGGCTGCTACCGCATCGAGAGAGCGCCGACTTCGCTGCATATCCCCACCACCGTCCAGGGCGTGCTCGCCGCCCGCATCGACCGGCTCCCCCTCGTCCAGAAGGAACTGCTGCAAAGCCTGGCCGTGATCGGCAAGGAGTTCCCATTGAGTCTCATCCGGCATGTCACTGCGCTGGCTGACGACGAATTGCGCCCGCTTCTGGCCGCCCTGCAGGCGGGCGATTTCATTTACGAACGACCTGTATTCCCGGAGGTGGAGTACGCCTTCAAGCACGCGCTCACCCAGGAAGTTGCCGGCAACTCGCTGCTTACCGAGCAGCGCAGCGCGCTGCACGAGCGCACCGCGGAGGCCATCGAGACACTGTTCCAGAGTCGGTTAAAGGACTACTGCAGCGAGCTGGCACATCATTACAGCCACAGCGGCAACATCCCGAAGGCAGTCAAGTACCTGCACTGCGCCGGCGAGCAGGCCCTGCAGCGTTCTGCCCAGATGGAAGCAATCCGTCACCTGGGCACGGCCGTGGAACTGCTCGAGCGGCTGCCCGACACGCCCGAGCGCGCACGCGAGGAACTCACACTGCTACTAACGCTAGGACCGGCCTTGATAGCCACGCGGGGTCAGGCCGCTCCCGAGGTGGAGGCAACTTACAGGCGCGCACTGGCATTGTGCGAACAGGGTGGGCAAACGCCCAGTTTCTTCTCGGCGCAGCTAGGACTGTGGGCGTTCTACCAATTGCGGGCGCAGTACACGGTTGCGCAGCCGCTTGGGGAACGGCTGCTTGCCATGGCTCTGGACACGCAGAAGCCTGGGCAGCTCGCGGAGGCGCATCGTGTACTCGGCGCCACCACGTTCCGCCTGGGCCAGCCCGGCGTGGCCCGCACCCATATGGAAGAGGTGCTGTCACTGCAACGGCCGGACCCGTCGGCATACGATTTTCTTCTGGGTTACGGGCGAGACCCGGCCGTACATGCCACAAGCACGCTGGGTTGGATCCTGTGGTACCTGGGCCTGCCGGATCTGGCTCGCACGCGCTGCCAGGACGCATTGGTTCTGGCCAGGAAGCGCCCCGACGCCTTTAACCTCGCGCTTTGCTTCGTCTTCGCAGCCGAAGTGCACCAATGTCGGCGTGAGGTGCAATTGACCCGCGAGTACGCAGAGGCCGCGATCGCGATCTCGGGCGAGGAGGGCTTTCCCATCTATCTGGCGTGGGGAACCGTTCTGCAAGGCTGGGCGCTGACGGAACAAGGCCGTTTGGAAGAGGGGATTGCCGAAATACACCAGGGCCTCGCCGCTTACGAGGCAACTGGCGCGGCACTGGGCAGGCCGAACTTTCTGGCCCTGCTCGCTGAAGCGCTTGGGAGAGCCGGGGACTTCCAGGCCGGGCTGGACGTGCTGGCCGAGGCGCTAGCCTTGACGCAAGACACGGGAGAGCTGCTTGACGAAGCGACGCTGCATCGGCTCAAGGGAGAGTTGATACTCCAATCCCGCGCACTCACTGGCCACGACGAAGCCGAGGCCTGCTTTCACAAGGCAATCGCCGTCGCCCGCGATCAGGGTTCCAGGTCACTGGAGCTGCAGGCCGCGCTGAGCCTTGCCCAGCTATGGCGAAGGCAGGGAAAGATGAGCGCCGCGCGCCAGACCCTTGCCCCGATCCATGGAACCTTCAGTGAGGGCTTCGACACGGCTGACTGGCAGCAAGCCAAGGCACTACTGGACGATCCGACCTGAAGCGATAGCGCTTCCCGGTTGCCCGGCCGTCATCCTCAAAGGAATTCCTTTTTGATGTCAATGCTAGAGCGCTGGCCAACATTGTCGTAGTTTTCCGTGATCCATGCCTCGGCCGCAGCCCTCCCCTTGTCACGCAGGAAGCAAAGGAAGTCCCAGTCGGCGTTGTACTTGCTCGACGCGCCGAGGGCGCTCATCGTCTCATCGGAACGGATGGAGTGGATCAGCATTTCCTTCATTTCGCTCCGATCAACCTTGCCTTGCTGGATGAGCGAAGTCACGAAGGCTATCGCGCGCATTTCTCGCATGAGCGACGAGTTGAAACTTACCTCATTGACGCGATTGAGGATGTCGGCGGCAGTGGTCGGCACGCCACGGCGTACGATCGGATTGATATGGACAATCACGACATCGCTTGTATTGCAGTGATAGATCAGCGGGAAAATTGCCGGGTTACCCACATAGCCGCCATCCCAAAAGTACTCGCCATCGATGGACACGGCCTGGAACAGGGTTGGCGGACAGGCCGAAGCCAGCACGCCCTCAATGCAAATGTCCTCGCTTGAAAAGATGCGTATCCTGCTAGTCTCGACATTGGTCGCACACAGATAAATCTGTATCGGGCAATGCTTGCGCAATGCCGCAAAATCGACCTGCTTCTCCAGCACGTCCCGGAGCGGATTCGAGTTATTGGGATTGAACTGGTATGGCGACAGGATACGAAGAACGATATCCGCCATCGCGTACAAGGGCGAGTGATTCAGCCCAAAGCTATGTGTCCCTTTCAGCCACGGCACCCAGCGCGCCGGGCTGTACCGCGCTGCCGATTGCGCGATCGCTAGCCAGAAATCGTGGAGCGCCTGGCGCGCCTGCCCGTGCCCGCCTTGCAGCAAGCCATGGGCGAGCACGGCGGCATTCATCGCCCCCGCGCTCGTTGCACTGACGCCTTCGATGGTAAATCTCTGATCCTCGAGCAGCCGGTCGAGGACTCCCCACGTGAACGCGCCGTGCATGCCGCCACCCTGCAATGCAAGTGCAATGGGCTTTTGTTCACCGTTATCGGTCTGCTTACGGAGATCCCCAGCCATCCTGAAGCTCCTTGGTGGTGCGCACGGGAGCGTGCCCGCCGGGTATCAACTTCCGTAGGCATTGCGCGAAGTATCGTAACCCGCGCTTCTCCAGGCGTTTGCTCGGCGGCTACCAGCGCAGCGCTAATGGATACCCGCCAAACAAGGCTTCCGGCAGTGCGTCGAATGACAGGGGCCGCTGTCCTGAGTGTAGTAAAGATGGGCATGGTCAACTTGGCGGCGCGGCAGATCGTGCCGCAGCTGGCGGACGAGGGGACCGGCTTAGCGTCGGAATCTGCATTCCAGCAGGATCGGGGGATTTTTATGCATAACCAATTTCTCATACAACAATAAGAAATACGCGACAAACGGTTATCCAATAACCCTATACTTCAAGGCAACCACCCCCTTCGGCTTGCGCTGCCTTCGCCGCCCTGCCCGGACCCCACGGAGCCTCCATGTTCACCACCCGCCCGGAAATCGTCGGTACCTTTGGCGTGGTCTCGTCCACCCACTGGCTGGCCTCGCAAACCGCCATGAGCGTGCTCGAGCGCGGCGGCAATGCCTTCGACGCGGCGGTGGCCGGCGGCTTTGTACTGCAGGTGGTGGAGCCGCACCTGAACGGCCCGGGCGGCGAAGTGCCGATCCTGCTGTGGAGCGAGCGCGAACGCGCGGTGCGCTCCGTCTGCGGCCAAGGTCCCGCGCCGGCACTGGCCGACCCGGCCGCAATGCGCGCCAGGGGGCTGGACCTGGTGCCCGGCATCGGCCTGCTGCCCGCCACCGTGCCTGGCGCCTTCGGCGCATGGCTCACCATGCTGCGCGACTACGGCACCTGGACGCTGGCGGATGTGCTGGCGCCCGCCATTGCCTATGCGCGCGACGGCTTCCCGCTGGTGCCGCGCATCTCGCAAGCCATCCTGGCGGTGCGCGAGTTGTTCCAGAACGAGTGGCACAGTTCGGCCAACGTCTGGCTGCCGGATGGCCGCGTGCCGCGCCCCGGCAGCCTGCATGCGACGCCTGGCGTAGCCCGGACCTATACGCGCATTGTGGAAACGGCCGAGGCCGCCGGCGGCACCCGCGAGCAGCAGATCGACGCCGCGCTGGATTGCTGGTACCGCGGCTTCGTCGCCAGGGAAATCGACAGCTTCTGTCGCACGCAGGCCGTGCGCGACACCACCGGCGAGCGCCACAAGGGCCTGCTCCGCCATGAAGACATGGCTGACTGGACGCCTACCGTGGAAGCACCCGCAACGCTGGATTTCGGCCGCTATACGGTGGCCAAGTGCGGCATCTGGAGCCAGGGCCCCGCCTTCCTGCAGCAGATCGGCATGCTGCGCCACGCCGACCTTGCCGCCCACGCGCCCACCTCGCCCGAGTTCGTCCACCGCATCGCCGAGGCGGCCAAGCTGGCCATGGCCGACCGCCTGGCGTGGTACGGCGATCCCCGCTTTGGCGACGCGCCGCTGGCCGGCCTGCTCGATCCCGCCTACCTGGCCGCGCGCGCGCGCCAGATTGGCGAGCGCGCCTCGCCCGACATCCTGCCCGGCATCGTCGGGGGCCGCACGCCCCGCCTGCCCGATCTCGGCGCGGCGGAACGCACGCTGCGGCAAGCCGATGTGCGCTTCGGCGTGGGCGAGCCCACTTTCGCGGCAATGCCCCCGGTAGCGGAGTGGGCCGAGCGCGAGATCTTTGTCGGCGACACCTGCCACATCGACGTGATCGACCGCCACGGCAATATGGTCGCCGCCACGCCGTCGGGCGGCTGGCTGTCGTCCAGCCCGGTGATTCCCGAGCTTGGCTTCGCGCTCAACACCCGCCTGCAGATGACCTGGCTCGAACCGGGCCTGCCCAATACGCTGGCGCCGGGCAAGCGCCCCTGCACCACGCTCTCGCCTTCGCTGGCACTGCGCGACGGCGAGCCCTACATGGTGTTCGGCACGCCCGGCGGCGACCAGCAGGACCAATGGTCCGTCGCCTTCTTCCTGCGCCACGCCGTGCACGGCATGAACCTGCAGGAAGCCATCGACGCGCCCGCCTGGCATATCGATCATTTTCCCGGGTCCTTCTGGCCACGCTCGGTGGTCCTCAACCGGCTCAGCGTGGAATCGCGGCTGCCTGAAGACACCATCGCGGCGCTGCGCGCGCGCGGGCATGAGGTGAAGGTGGGAGAGCCATGGTCGGAGGGCCGCATGTCCGCCTGCACCAGAGAGCGCGATGCGCAGGGCCGGCTGGTGCTGCGTGCCGGCGCCAATGCACGGGGCATGCAGGGATATGCGGTGGGGCGTTGAGAGCGTTGAGGGCCGTCGGAGCAGACCAGCGGTCCGGCAAGGCAAGCAGTAATCGAATCAAACCGGATCGCATCAGGCGGTTCGCATAGCAATCGGAGAAGGAAAGAGATGAAAACCGTTTTGAAGCGCTGCCTGCTGGGCCTTGCCACGTTCTCGCTGTTCTGCGCCGCCTCCGGGGCCGGCGCGGCCGATCCCTATCCGCAAAAGCCCATCACCCTGATCGTGCCGTGGGCCGCCGGCGGCTCCACCGACATCCTGGCACGCGTACTCTCCGAACACCTGACCCGCTCCCTCGGCCAGCCGGTAATTGTCGACAACAAGCCCGGCGCATCTGGCAACATCGGCTCGGCCATGGTCGCGCGCGCCAAGCCCGACGGCTACACCCTGCTGGTCGGCTCCATGAGCACGCACGCGATGAACCCCGCGCTGATGCCCAACATGCCGTTTCGCGGCGTGGAAGACTTCACGCCACTGGGCCTGCTCGCCTACGTGACCAACACCATGGTGGTCAACCCATCGGTGCCGGCGCACAACGTCAAGGAGCTGATCGCTTACGCGCGCGCCAATCCCGGCAAGCTCGCCTACGCGAGCGCCGGCCCCGGGTCCACCAACCACCTGAGCGCAGTACTGTTCGAGAAGATGGCCGGCGTGCAGATGCTGCACGTGCCGTACAAGGGCGGTGCGCCTGCCGTGGTCGATACCGTGGCCGGGCAGACGCAATTGCTGTTCTCCGCCGGCACGCAAACCCTGCCACACGTCAAAGCCAGCAAACTGCGCCTGCTCGCCGTGACCGAGAGCAAGCGCTCGCCGCTGCTGCCCAATGTGCCGACCGTGGCGGAAACCGTGCCTGGCTATGAGCTGTCCGTCTGGTACGGTGCCTTCGGCCCCGCTGGCATGCCGCCCGCTCTGGTGACGCGTCTGAACCAGGAGATCAACAGGATCATGTCGATGCCGGAAGTGAAGGAGAAGATGAACGCCATCGGCGTGGAAACCGCCACCTCCACGCCCCAGCAGTTCGGCGCCATCCTGCGCCGCGATGCCGACCGCTACGGCAAGCTGATCCACGACCTCGGCATYAAGGGGGAGTGAAGCTGTGACCGATCATGTTCCTGACCTTGCCGCCGCCCCCGCTCACGCTACTGTGTCGCTGCCTGCGCCACTGCTCGCCTCGCTGTGCGGCGCGCTGGCCCGCGCAACCAGCCCCGCCAGTGCCTTCGATGCGATTGGCAACGCCACCGCCGCACTGCTCGGCCCCGGCCTGCTCACCATCAATGCCTACCGGCGCGCCAGTTCGGAAGTGGTGCGGCTGTGGTCCTCGGACAAGGCCGCCTATCCCGTGGGCGGCAGCAAGCGCAAGGCCGATACGCCATGGACGCGATGGGTGCTGCATCAGGGCGAGGTCTTCGTGGGCGAAGGCGACGCCGCGCTTGAGGCGGTGTTCGACGACATCGCCGTCATCCGCGGCCTTGGCCTGTCGGCGGTAGTCAATGTGCCGGTGTGCGAGGACGGCCGCTGCGTGGGCACCTTTAACTTCCTCGCGGCGCGCGGCGCATGGACGGAGGGGGAAGTTGCGACTTTGCGGCTGCTGGCACAGATGGTCGCGCCGGCGCTGATCGCCGCCAGCCGGGTAGCACAGCCCGGGGCTTGAGGCGAGCGCGCAACGCGCCTGCCCCCTTAATTCAAAAATATTGAACAATCCATCCTGAGAAACCAAGTCATAGCCACCGATGGCTCTCCTATAGTTCGTTACATGAACGGCGCGCAGCAAACAAAGCAACGTTCTGGCAGATGCAACGAATAATCAATGAAATTCAACGAATTTTAAGAAACCGGAGAACATCATGACCAAGACCATCGCCCTCAAGCTTGCTTCCACCCTCGTGCTGTCGTTCGCCGCCATCGGCGCCGCCCACGCCGCGACCGCCAAGGACCTGCTCCCCGGCGACAAGTACGGCTATGCGTTCCGCACCACGGTGCCCGCCGACAAGTATGGCTACGACTTCCGCACCCACGACGCCTTTACCGACGGTGCCCGCAGCGGCAAGCTGGATACCTTCACCGACGGCGCCCGCATCGCCGGCCTGGATCGCACGGGTGTCTCGGCCTCTCCGGCCCGCGGCTTCGATGCCTACACCGACGGCGCCCGCACCGGCAAGCTGGATACCTTCACCGAAGGCGCCCGCATCGCTGGCCTGGACCGCACCGGTGTCTCGGCCTTCCCGGCCCGCGCCTTCGATGCCTACACCGATGGCGCCCGCACCGGCAAGCTGGATACCTTCACCGACGGCGCCAACGCCTGATGCAGTACCCGCAGTTGGTATCCCGCCGCGGCACCATGTGACCTGGTGCCGCGGCATTGGATGCCGCCGCGCAAGAACACTCCCCTCCCCCCCTCCCCGCTTCGCCCCCACCACCACAATGCGCGTTGCGCAACGCTGCCGCAGCGGCATGGCGCCCGGCCGGGCGGTCCACTCTCACCACACGAACCACTCCCCCGCCCTCACACACGCGGCAGCGCAGGAATGCGCAGGCACTGGCCCGCACGCCAGCCCTCTTCCCCGTTGCACCTTCCCCGCAAAAATACACATGAGAACAATCACGATCAACGGTGTGCCGCAAAAGATCGACCTGCCCGACGATGCTCCGCTGCTGTGGGCCGTGCGCGATCACATCGGCCTGACCGGCACCAAGTTCGGCTGCGGCATGGCGCTGTGCGGCGCCTGCACCATGCATATGGATGGACAGCCGATCCGCTCGTGCGTGACGCCGATCTCGGCCGTAGCGGGCAAGAAGATCACCACCATCGAAGGCTTGTCGGCCGACAAGATCGGGCAGGCCTTGCAGGCAGCCTGGGAGGAATTCGGCGTGCCGCAGTGCGGCTACTGCCAGKCCGGCCAGTTGATGTCGGCCACTGCGCTGCTGCACGCGAACCCGCACCCGAGCGAGGAAGACATCGACGGCGCCATGAGCGGCAACATCTGCCGCTGCGGCACCTATACGCGCATCCGCGCCGCCATCCAGCACGTCGCCAGATCGAACGTGGCCGCGAAACCGGTTGCCCAGCCAGCTGGCAAGAGGAGCGCAAAATGAGCGAACGAAACGTTCTCGCCGTGGCACAGGCCCAGCCGGACCACGCCGGCAGCCCGCAATCCGCCGGGCGCCGCCGCTGGCTCAAGGGCATGGGCGCCGTTGCCGGGCTCACGCTCACCGTGGGCCTGGACGGCATCGTGCTGGCGGCCGACGAACCCAAAAAATACGGCCGCGACGGCATGCCCGGCGGCGCGGTGGACAGCCCGCTGGTCTTCCTCTCCATCGGCGAGGACGGCAAGGTGAGCATCGTGTGCCACCGTTCGGAGATGGGACAGGGCGTGCGCACCAGCCTGCCGATGGTGGTGGCTGACGAACTCGAGGCCGACTGGGCGCAGGTGCTGGTGGTGCAGGCCCCGGGCGACGAGATCCGCTACGGCAACCAGAACACCGACGGCTCGCGCAGCGTGCGGCATTTCTTCGAGCCCATGCGGCGCGTCGGCGCCAGCGCCCGGACGATGCTGGAGGCCGCCGCCGCCGCGCGCTTGGGCGTGCCAGTGAACGAAGTGCAGGCCCGCAACCATGCCGTGGTCCACATGCCCAGCGGCAAGAGCCTCGGCTATGGCGCGCTGGCGAAGGACGCCTCGCGCCTGCCGGTACCCGCCCCCGCCAGCCTCAAGCTGAAGGATCCCGCCCAGTTCCGCTATATCGGCAAGAACAGCACGCGCAATATCGATGGTCACGCCATCGCCACGGGCCGCGCGCAGTACGGCATCGACGTGCGGCTGGACGGCATGCTCTACGCCGTGATCGCGCGCCCGCCGGTGTTCGGCGGCAAGCTGGCCAGCGTCGATGCCGCGCAGGCCATGAAAGTGCCCGGTGTGATCAAGGTGGTCGAACTGACCGGCAGCCCCGCGCCTGCGATGTTCCATCCGCTGGGCGGCGTGGCGGTGATCGCCAGCAATACCTGGTCGGCCATCAAGGGCCGCGAGGCGCTGAAACTGCGCTGGGACGATGGCCCCAATGCCAGCTACGAGTCTGGCGCGTTCCGGGCGACGATGGAAAAGGCCGCGAACCAGCCCGGCAAGGTGGTGCGGAACCAGGGCGACACCATGGCCGCGCTGGCCGGTCCCGGCAAGCGGATCACGGCGCAGTATTACCTGCCGCACATCGCGCACGCCACCATGGAGCCGCCGGTTGCCACCGCGCGCGTCGCCGGCGGCAAATGCGAGGTCTGGGCATCGGTGCAGGCGCCGCAGGCCACGCGTGAAACGGTCGCAGGGCATCTGGGCCTGAAGCCCGAGGACGTCACGGTGCACGTGACGCTGCTGGGCGGCGGATTTGGCCGCAAGTCCAAGCCGGACTTCGCCGCCGAGGCCGCGCTGCTGTCAAAGGCCATGGGTGGCAAGCCGGTCAAGGTGACCTGGACGCGCGACGACGACCTGCATCACGATTACTTCCACACCGTTTCGGTTGAGCACATGGAGGCGATGCTCGGCGCCGACGGCCGCGCGCAGGCCTGGCTGCACCGCACCGCCGCATCCACCATCACCTCCACCTTCGTGGCCGGCGCAAAGAACGAAGCCGCCTTCGAGCTCGGCATGTCCGCGGTGAACATGCCGTTCGACATCCCCAACGTGCGCGTGGAGAATCCGGAGGTGGAAGCGCACACCCGCATCGGCTGGTTCCGCTCGGTGTCCAATATCCCCCACGCGTTCGCGGTCCAGTCGTTCGCGGCGGAACTGGCCACGGCTGCGGGGCGCGATCATCGCGACTACCTGCTGGCGCTGCTGGGCCCGGACCGCCGCATCGACCCGACCCAGTTGTCCGACGCCTGGAACTACGGCGAATCGCCGCAGCAGTATCCGCTCGATACCGGCCGCCTGCGCGGCGTGATCGAACTGGCCACGCGCGAAGCCGGGTGGGGCAGGAAGCTGCCGAAGGGACACGGGCTGGGACTGGCAGTCTGCTACAGCTTCGTGACCTACGTAGCGGCGGTGATCGAGGTGGTGGTCGGCGACGATGGCGGCATCAGCATCCCCCGCATCGACATGGCGGTGGACTGCGGCGCGCAGGTCAACCCGGACCGCATCCGCTCGCAGGTGGAAGGCGCCTGCATCATGGGCATCAGCCTGGCCACCACGGGCGAGATCACCTTCAAGGACGGACGCGCCCAGCAGGACAACTTCCACCAGTACGAGGTAATGCGCGCGCCGTCGGCGCCGCGCCAGATCCACGTGCACCTGGTGCCGGGCAAGTTCGACGCACCGCTCGGCGGCGTCGGCGAACCGGCCGTGCCGACCATTGCACCCGCGCTGTGCAATGCGATCTTCGCGGCTACGGGCAAGCGCATCCGCGCGTTGCCGGTCCGGGACCAGTTGAAGGCCTGAGCCTGAGCGGCGGGGCATTGCAATCGGCGCAGCAGCCTGCCTGCAATGCCCTGCACTCAATCCGATATTCTGTCCTGTTCGACGTCGGGGCGGCTGCAGTCGCCCGGTCAAGATACAACGCCAGTCGAGTTCGACTGCAAACCGGTATCCCCGACCTGCGCGAACGTCTTCTGCAAACGCGGCTCCTCTAGCCAAAACCCAACGGCCATCCTGACGAAAGCGCGCACTGATAGAATCCCGCAAGATGAATTCGACCGTGTAGCTGAAACGATCTAGGTGCCGCAGCATCTGCCGTGGTGTGCCACTGCATTGGTGACTGGTCACGCTACCCCGCCGTAGCTTGGGCGCAAATCAACGGCTGAGGAGAAGGGACGATGGATCGAATGCAATTCTTGCGGATCACTCCCCGCATATCGATGCTGGAAACGCAGCGGGTAGGCCGTTCACAATGACGCGCAAGCGAACTGCAACGCCTGCCCCTCCGCCCGGCGAGGAGGTCAACGCCGAGGCGCTTGTCGGCGACATACGTCGCCTGATTTGCGAGGCCCGCACGGGGCTTGCCGTCACGGTCAACGCCGCGTTGACGATACTATATTGGCGCGTCGGCCAGCGCATCGGCTCGGAGGTGCTTCGCGGCGAGCGCGCCGGGTACGGCGAGCAGATCGTCGTTTCCCTGTCGCGGCAGTTGGAGGCGGAGCATGGTCGTGGCTTCAGCGCCAAGAATTTGCGGCACATGCTGCGCTTCGCTGAGGTTTTTCCGAGCGAGGACATTGTCTACGCACTGAGTAGACAATTGAGTTGGACCCACCTCCGCAGCCTGATTTACATTGATGACCCGCTAAAGCGCGAGTTCTACCTGCAGATGTGCCGCGATGAGGGGTGGAGCACCCGCACCCTGCAGGACCGCCTGGACTCGCTGCTGTTCGAGCGCACCGCGTTGTCTCGCAAGGCGGATGAGCTTTTAACCGAAGAACTCACGGCGCTGCGAGAAAGGGGCGAACTGACCCCCAGCCTGGTACTCAAAGACCCCTATGTCCTCGACTTCCTGGGCCTGCAGGATCGCTATCTGGAGCGCGACCTTGAGGATGCCATCCTGCGCGAGTTGGAGCACTTTTTACTCGAACTGGGTGCAGGCTTCACCTTTGTTGCCCGTCAGAAGCGGCTGCAGATCGACAACGACGATTTCTATATCGATCTGCTGTTCTACAATCGCCGCCTCAAGCGTCTGGTGGCAATCGAGCTGAAACTGGGTGAGTTCAAGGCCGCCGATAAGGGACAGATGGAACTCTACTTGCGCTGGCTCGCCAAGCACGAGCAAGAGCCTGGGGAAGCACCACCGCTAGGCATCATCCTCTGCACTGGCAAGAAACGCGAGCACATCGAACTGCTGGAACTGGATCAAACTGGCATTCATGTCGCCGAGTACTTGACCGAGCTTCCGCCCCGGCAACTGCTGGAGCAAAAGCTCCATGAAGCGGTCGCGCTATCGAAGGCGAGGCTAGAGAATCGCGCCGGCGACACCAGTGGAAGGCTGGAGGCGGATGCACAATGACCGGAACGCCGGGTTACTGATCGGACTCGTCGCTCAAGGAGAAACAGGCGACCGATCACAGCAACCACCACCATTTGGCAACAGTCGTCACAACGATCGCAAGTGTCGGTCCTGTGTGATTCACTTCGGCTGCCGCCCCCTCCCCTGCCTGCACCGCTCGATCAACCGCAGCACCGTGGGCGAGCGTTCGTTCTTGCGATGTACCACGGCAAGCTGCGACGTCACCTCGTTGCGCGCCAGCGGCTTGAATACCACGTCGGGCGGCGCGAACGCGCGCATCGAAGCCGGGATCAGCGCCACGCCGAACCCGGCCGCCACCATGCTGATGATGGTGGCCATCTGGCTCGACAATGCCTCCACGCGCGGCTGGAAGCCGGCATTGCCGCAGATGGCAAGGGTGATGGCGTAGAAGCCGGTGCCGTGTTCGGTGTGCGTGCAGATAAACGTCTCGTCGCGCAGCATGGCCACATCGATGCGCGCACGGCTTGCCAGCGCGTGCGTGGCATGCAGCGCGACCACGACCGCTTCCGCGGCGATATCGAACAAGGCCAGCCCCTCTGGCAAGGCTTGCAACGGCGGGCGGATAAAGCCGATATCGAGCGCGCCGCGCGCAACCGCGTCGAGCTGGGCCGGCATGTCCATCTCGCGCATGGCGAGCCGCACGGCCGGATAGTCCTGGCGGAAGCGATAGACAAGCCTCGGCAGCAAACCCGAGAGCGCGGCGGATGCCACGTAGCCAATGGACGCGCTGCCGACATCGCCACGGCTCGCGCTGGCGGTGGCCAGTTCGGCGTGCCGGACCTGCCGCAGGACGCCCAGCGCTTCCTCTTGGAAGACAGCGCCAACCTCCGTCAGCGCCAGCCGGCGCTTGCTGCGCGAAAGCAACGGCGCACCCGCCTCCTGCTCGATCCACCTGAACTGCTGGCTCAGCGCCGGCTGCGAAATGCCGAGGCGCTCCGCCGCGCGGCCAAAGTGCAGTTCCTCCGCCAGCGCGGCGAAGTATCGATAGTGTCGGAGTTCCAGGTTCATCGGGATGGCCAGTGCGCGCAATATAAGCCTAGCTTATCAATAATTAAGCCTCTTGTACTTGAACCTATCGATCCGGACGCCGCATGATGCATGGCTTGGCGGCGGCGAAGCCGCGGAACGGGAGCGTGTCGGGCATGGAATTGGTCAACAAACGGGTAGCAAGCTGCGGCGAGGCCATCGCCGATCTGCGCGACGGCGCCACCGTGATGGTGGGCGGCTTCGGCAGCGCCGGCCTGCCCGGCGGCCTGATCGCCGCGGTGCTGGCGCATGGCGCCAGGGATCTGATGGTGATCTCCAACAACGCCGGCTACGACGGCGAGGGCGTGGCGAGCCTGATCGAAGCCGGGCGCGTGCGCAAGCTGGTCTGCTCGTATCCGCTGACGGCCGGGGCCACGGCCTTTCGCGACGCCTACCGGCGCGGCGAAGTCGAGCTGGAACTGGTGGCCCAAGGCACGCTGGTGGAGCGCATCCGCTGCGCCGGGGCCGGGCTGGGCGGCTTTTACTGCCCCATCACCGCCGGGACCATTCTTGCCGAGGGCAAGGACACGCGCGAGATCAACGGCGTGCAGCACGTGCTGGAACTGCCGCTGCATGCGGATTTCGCGCTGATCCGCGCGCGCACCGCGGATCGCCTCGGCAACCTGGACTATCACCTGGCCGGGCGCAACTTCAATCCCGTGATGGCGACCGCCGCGCGCGTGGTGGTGGCGGAGGTCGACACGATGGTCGAGGCCGGCGCCATGAACCCCGAACATATCGTGACGCCGGGCATCTTTGTCCATCGCCTCGTCACCACCGACGGCCAATCCGCCAGGAGCGAACAATGATGCGATGGAACAGGGAGCAGATCGCCCGGCGCGCGGCGCAGGACATCCGCACGGGATCCTATGTCAACCTGGGCATCGGCCTGCCGACGCTGGTCGGGGACATGATCCCCCCGGAGCGGGAGGTCTTCCTGCATAGCGAGAACGGCATCCTGCATCTCGGGCCGCGCCCGCCGCCAGGCGAGGAAAACCCGGAACTGATCAACGCCAGCAAGCAGCCGGTGACGCTGCGTCCCGGCGCGGCGATCTTCGATTCCGCGCTGAGCTTTGCCATGATGCGCGGTGGCCATCTGGACCTGGCCATCCTGGGCGCCTATGAAGTGGCGGAAAACGGCGACCTGGCCAACTGGACCCGGGGCGATCCCAACACCCCGCCGGCCGTGGGCGGCGCGATGGAACTCGCCTTTGGCGCCCGCGAGGTCTGGGTGCTGATGGAACACACCACGCGCGACGGCCGCCCGCGCCTGCTGCGCCGCTGCACGCTGCCGTTGACCGCACGCGGCGTGGTCTGCCGCATCTATACGGACCTGGCAGTAATGCGCGTGACGCCCGACGGCTTGCGGGTGGAGGCAATGGCGGAAGGCATCACACTGGAAGCGCTGCAGGCGGTGACCGAGGCGCGCCTCCTGCCCTGACGCCCGTCAGCGGCCGGACACCACCCGCCCGATCCACGCGGCGAGGATGGCAATCACCTCCGCACGGTTGGTCTCGTTCAACGTCTCATGGCGTGCGCCGCCGAATACGTGGGACGACACATCGGTCTGCCCCGCCGCGCGATAGCGGCTGACCAGCGGCTCGAACCAGGCGAGGTGATTATTGACCGGATCACGGTCGCCGGTGAACAGGTAGATGGGCAGCCCCGGACGGATGCGGCGCAGCGTATCCGGCTCGGCCAGGCGCGCGCATTCGGCGAACATCGAGGCACGCGACGCCGGCGTGACGGTGAAACCGCACAGCGGATCGGCGATATACGCATCCACCTGTGCCGGGTCGCGGCTGAGCCAGTCGAAGGGCGTGCGGCTGTCCGGCACCCCGGCATTCATATCCTCGAGCTTGAAACCCGCCCGCGCCGCCTCCAGCATCAGGTCCACCGCGGTGGTGCCCGACAGCGCCGCGCCGGCGAGCAACTCGCTGTGCTCGGCCAGGTAGCACTGCGTGGCGAACGACCCCATGCTGTGGCCGAACAGGATCAGCGGCAGGCCGGGATGCTGCGCCCGCGAGTGCCGGCTGAGCACGGCCATGTCGTCCGCCAGTGCTGCAAAGCCACGCGGCCCGAAGTCACCAAGCTTATCCTGGGCGGCCGCATCGGCGCCATGCCCCCGGTGCTCGCTGGCATAGACCACGTAGCCCGCGCCCACCAGCGCTTCGGCCAGCGGCCGGTAGCGCAGCGCATGCTCGCCCATGCCATGCGCGATCTGCACCACGGCGCGCGGCGCCGCGCCTCCCTGCCAGCGATGGACCTCGATCTTGTGGTCGTCGTTGGAATCGAGACGGAAGTGGAAGTACGGTTCCGATGTCTGCATGCCAAGCCCTCGGTTAGCGCCGGCTTGTGTCGGGAGTGACGGTAGCGGCGCAACCATGGTACGCAAGAGCGCGTGGCGGGACTATCCGGGTTGGTCCTGTCGGCGGCGCCCAGCATGTGCCGGTGCGTCAACCCAGCCGCTTCACCACCGCGTCGGCAAATTGCAGCGTGGACGCCGAGCCCTTCAGGTCGCCGGTCCTGACCTGGTCCTCATTGAGCGCCAGGTCGATCGCCTTGCGCAGCCGCAACGCCAGGTCCTGCCGGCCTGCATGTTCGAGCATCAGGCCGGCGGCCAGCATCAGCGAAATCGGATTGGCAATGCCCTTGCCGGCGATATCGGGAGCCGAGCCGTGCACGGCCTCGAAAATGGCGGCGGTATCGCCGATATTGGCCCCCGGCGCCATGCCCAGCCCGCCCACCAGGCCGGCAATCTGGTCGGACAGGATATCGCCGAAGAGGTTGGTACAGAGCAGCATGTCGAACTGCCAGGGGTTGAGAACGAGCTGCATGGCGCAGGCATCGACGATGCGGTCGTCCATCTCCACGCGGCCCGCATAGTCCTGCGCCACCTCGCGCGCGGCTTCCAGGAAGATCCCGGTCAGTGCCTTGAGGATATTGGCCTTGTGCACCACGGTGATTTTCTTGCGCTGGTTCCTGACCGCGTACTCGAAGGCGAAGCGGGCGATGCGCCGGCAGGCGTCGCGCGTATTGGTGCCGGTGGAGACCGCCACGGCATGCGGGTCGTCGCCCACGGGGATGTAATAGTCGTGGGCCACGTAGAAGCCGCCCACGTTCTCGCGCACCAGCACCAGGTCGATGTTCTCGAAGCGTCCCGGCACCAGCGTGCGGGCGGGCCGCACATTGGCATAGAGATTGAAGGCTTCGCGCAGGCGCACGTTGACCGAACGGAAGCCGCCGCCGACGGGCGTGGTCAGCGGGCCTTTCAGCGCCAGGCCGGTACGGCGAATGCTGTCGAGGGTAGCCTCGGGCAACGGGTCGCCGCCCTGGGCGATGCCCGCCATGCCGGCCTGCTGTACGTCCCAGGAGAATGGCGCGCCCAGCGCGTCCAGCACCTTGACGGTGGCCTCCACCACTTCCGGCCCGATGCCGTCGCCGGGGATCAGGGTGGCGGGGATCTGATTGGCTGCTCGGATTTCCATATGCTTGTCCTTTGGAGGAATTGGGCGGCGCGCCGGCGGGGGAGCCGAGGCGGGCTTTCGCTCACAAGCATAGATTACGCCCGTGACAATCGGGCCCGACCGCGCATGAGCAGGCAATGACGGACCGGAACCAAGGACACGGCGTGGCAACGAACGCTTGCCGAAAGCCGGGATGAAGACATCCCGGCTGCGGCGCTCCCCTCAGGCGGCACGCTGCAGCGGCGATCTGCGGCTGGCGCCGAACAACGGCGCGGCGCGGTCGGCGGCCAGGCGGATGCGCTCGGCCAGCGCATCGCTGCTGACCTGGTGGTTCTGGAAATCGCCGGGGCTGCCATACACGCCGATCGGTAGCGTCAGCGCCTGCAGGAATCCGAACAAGGGCCGCAGCTGATGCTCCAGCACCAGCGCGTGCCGGTCGCTGCCACCCGTGGCCGCCAGCAGCACGGGCTTGCCGGCCAGCGCCTCCTGCCCCACCAGGTCGAACAGATGCTTGAAATGGCCGGGATAGGACCCGCGATAGACAGGCGCCGCCACCACCAGCAGGTCGGCGGACTCGATCGCAAGCAGCTCGTTTTCAATCTCCGGCGGCAGTTCGGCGCGCGTCAGCGCGGCGCCCAGTGGGCGGGCGATCTCGCCCAGGTTGACGATATGGCTGTGCAGCAGCAGCTTGCCATCGAGCTCGCCAAGCAACGCCCGCACCAACGCGAGCGTGCGCGAGGGCTGTTGCGTACTGCCGTTGACGGCGACCACTTTCAGCGGTGTAGCCATTGGAAAAACCTCCTGTCGATATCGATTGGTCCTGGATTCGCGCATTGCAATGCCTGCCCGGTGCCGCGCTTGCGACAGCGCCGTTGTCCGCAGGCTTTGTCCGTCTCAAGCGGTCGCTTACAAGTCCCTCACGATAGCGCAGCACAGCAAGCCGCCGAAGGACGAAATTCGTCTTTGCATAGATGCGTGGGGTGTATATGCGAATGCGAATCCCGACCGCCATCGCGTGCGCTGCGGCCCTCCCCCGCTTCGCGCCGGCTGTGCGGATTTCGCGTTTGCATATCCGGAATCACTCGCTCGCGAGCGCGAGGCGCAGGCCATGCCGGGATTGGTCTGGCCTGCCCGCGCTGGCACATGGCAAGGCAGGGAAGAGGCCGCGTCGACGCAGGGGGAGCTGAAACTGGAAGCAGCGGGGCAATCCCTGACTGCCGCGCCCGACGACGCCTACTGGCAGGCCCGTCCGCAGGCCGCCAGGCGCAGGGAGAGCCGGAATACCGCGCAGCAGGCGCTGACGGCCGCAGCATGATCGCCGCAGCCGCCCTGGAACTGGATACCGCCGCCGGCACGCTGCTGCTCTGCCGGCCGGACGGGCAACGCCAGTCGCTCGGTCACGCCGGGCAACCAGCCACACCGTTCTCGTACTACGGCGCCACCTTGGCTGCCTGGTACGCAGCGTAGAGCTTCTTGAACACAGGGCCGGGCTCGCCGCTGCCGATGGTCTTGCCGTCGATGGTCACCACCGAGAGGATCTCCTTGCTGGCCGACGTCAGCAGTACCTCGTCGGCAGCCATTACCTCGTCCTGCGAAATCCGGCGCGCTTCCAGCGAGATATCCAGCGCCGCGCACAACTCCTCCATCCAGCCGTAGCGGATGCCTTCCAGGATCAGGTTGTCCTTCGGCGGCGCCGAGACCCGGCCCTTGCCGACCACCCAGACATTCGACGCCGAGGCTTCGGTCAGCGCGCCGTCGCGGAACTGGATGGTCTCGGTGACACCATGCTCCGCCGCGTTCTGCGCCGCCAGCACATTGCCCAGCAGGGAGGTCGACTTGACCTGGCAGTGCAGCCAGCGCTTGTCCTCGGCCGTCACGCAGGCCACGCCCTTCTCGCGCATGTCCGCCGACGGCAGCGACATGGGGTTGGTCATGATCAGCACCGTCGGCGTCACCTCCTTGGGGAAGGCATGGGTGCGCCGTGCCACGCCGCGCGTGACCTGAATGTAGACCATCTGGTCGCTCAGGCCGTTGGCGCGCACCACGCGGTCGATCAGCGCCATCCACTCCGGCTCGGCGTGCGGGTTGGGAATGCCGATGGTTGCCAGGCTGCGCGCCAGGCGGGCCAGGTGCTGGTGCAGGCGGAAGGGCTTGGCGCCATAGATGGGGACGACTTCATACACGCCGTCGCCAAAGATAAAACCGCGGTCCAGCACGGGGATGCGGGCTTCTGACAAAGGCGTGAGTTCGCCGTTGAGGTAGACGATTTCGTCGTTCATGTTGGGTAGCGCCAGGGTGGGGAGAGCGGTAAAGGACGGAAGCGGAATCCGTCGGTTGACGCATTGTTCCATAAGCCCCGGCGGGCGCTTATGCAAAATCGGCATGAACTGCCCGAGGACGGCCCCGGGGGCCACCGCGTGATGCCTGTATCACTACGGGCAGTTGGCCATCCTTGAGCCCGCCGCAAGAATCATTTGCCTGTTACAGGGTTTTTGCAAAAGCGGCCCGTCCCGATAATCCATACATCATCCCGGCAATACCGCCGGGCGGCCCGGGCCCCAGGTCCATCCAGGGCCGGCCCCCTGTGGCCGCTTCTTGCCTGGCCAAACCGACGAGCGAGAGAAACCATGCTGTTCACCCCCTACACCTTCGGCCATATCACCACCCGCAACCGCATCGTGATGCCGCCCATGACCCGTTCGCGTGCCGCCGCCGGCGACGTGGCAACGGACCTGATGGCCGAGTATTACAGTCAGCGCGCCACTGCTGGCCTGATCATCTCGGAAGGCACGCAGATCAGCCGGCAAGGCCAGGGCTATGCCTGGACGCCTGGCATCTACAGCCCCGGACAGGTCACAGCATGGCGCAAGGTCACCGACGCAGTGCACGCCGCCGGCGGCAAGATCTTCGCGCAGCTCTGGCACGTCGGCCGCGTGTCGCATACCACGCTGCAGCCGGGTAACACCGCGCCAGTATCGTCGTCGGCGCTGGTCGCCGAGGGCGTCAAGGTGTTTGTCGATGCCACCGGCCAGGGCCCGCAGGGCGGTGTCGGCGAGATGATCCAGCATTCCGCCCCGCGCGCGCTGAACATTGACGAGATCCCCGGCATCGTGGCCGACTACGCGCAAGCGGCGCGCAACGCGCTGGCAGCCGGCTTCGACGGGGTCGAACTGCATGGCGCCAATGGCTACCTGATCAACCAGTTCATCGACTCGCAGGCCAATACCCGCGGCGACGAATACGGCGGCTCGCTCGCCAACCGGTTGCGCTTCCTCAAGGAAGTCGCGCAAGCGGTGACCGACGTAGTCGGCAAGGACCGCATCGGCGTGCGCCTGGCGCCGCTCACCACGCTGCAAGGCGCGGTCGACGATACGCCCGAAGCGACTTACCTTGCCGCGGCACACGCGCTCGGCCAGATCGGCGTGGGCTATATCCATATCGCCGAAGCAGACTGGGAAGACGCACCCGTGATGCCAGCCACGTTCAAGGAAGCGCTGCGCGCCATCTATCCCGGCACGCTGGTCTACTCGGGCAACTACAGCAGGGCACGCGCGGAAGAAGCGCTCACTAAAGACTGGGCCGACCTGATCGGCTTCGGGCGCCCGTTTATCGCCAACCCTGATCTGCCCTACCGGCTGCAGCACGATCTGCCGCTCAATGCCGGCGACCGCTCGAAGTATTTCGGCGGCGGTGCCGCGGGATACACCGATTACCCGAGATTTACGCCGCAGGGCGAGAGCGAAACCAAGGCCGCGGCCTGAGCCGCTGCCGGTGCGCTGCCGTGCTTTCATGAAACGGGCGATGAAGCGGCCCGCGCCGTGCAACTGGCGTCGGCAGCGTAGAAGGCGCCCGTGGATGTCAACAAAAGCGATATCGCCACCGGGCTGCCAAGCACCTGGCGGCACGGATCGGAGGCCAGACGTACAACGAAGCCAGCAAACACACCGGATTCGTACCATTTAGGACGTGTCCGATTTCATTGCCAGCATGCCGCCAGTAAACTGGCGGCATGCCTTCCGCTGCCGCCCCCCTTCCCTCCGACATCCACGCCCTGCAGGCGCTGAGGCGCGCGCGCGCCGGGTTGCTGCCCGAACGGGACGCTACGCTGCGGCAGCGCAATGCGGAGGTATCGCAGTCGATGCGCGCGCCGGCCCGCGAACCGCACTAATGCCCGTTGGACAATTCTATGAAGATTGCACTGCTCGCGGATCTGTCGCTTAAGGCCAGGATCATGGCAGAGGCCCTCTCCCGCGCCGGGGTGTATTGCCACACCTACCACGCAAGCCGCGAGTTCTTTCGCGGCATCGACCAGTCCGGTTACGATGTCCTGCTGGTTGACCACGAACTGGCCGACCTGCCCGCGGTTGAGGCTGTGTGCGCGCTGCGCAGCGCCGGGCGCTGCAAGGTGCCGGTGCTGGTGGTTTCCAACCGCCGTGACGAGGACTCGGTCGTCAATACCCTGCAAGCCGGGGCCGACGACTATATGATCCACCCCCTGCGCTTGCGCGAACTGGTGGCCCGCCTGCACGCGCTGCAGCGCCGCGCGGCCTCGCACCAGCAAGCCCCGAGCCCGGACATCACGGTCGGCCACTATTCACTGGATTGCCAGTCGCACCAGGCCGTGTTTCAGGGGCGCCGCATGCCCCTGACCCCCAAGGAGTTCGATCTTGCTTCGCTGCTGTTTTCCAGCGTCGGCCGCGTCTTGTCCCACGCCTACATCGAATGCGCGATCTGGGGCTATGCGCTGCCGCCGCGGTCGCGCGCGCTGGCCAGCCTGGTGTCGCGCCTGCGCGCGACCCTGGAGCTGCATCCCCGGAATGGCCTGGTCATCATGGTCGTGTATGGCCACGGTTATCGCCTGGATGAAACCGGTGCCAGGCGGCAACGGCCGAGCCCGCACATGATTGGCTGAGCGACGGCTGCCGCGCCGGCTTCGGTAACATCCCATCCGTGGCGCCTCAATCCCAAACCGGCGCCAACCCCTCCGGACTAGTCAGCGCCCCCAGATTACTCTTCAGGTTAGCCCGCTTGGTCGAAGACGGAATCACCGCATAGCCAAGCCGCATGGCCCAGGCCAGCACCACCTGCGCAGGCGTGGCGCCGTGCCGCTGCGCGATCTCCCGGATCACCGGGTCCTGCAGCGCCTTGCCGTAGGCCAGCGTCATATACGACGTAATGTGAATGCCCTGGCTGCGCGCGAAGTCCGCGACCTTGCGGTTCTGCAGGAAGGGATGCAACTCGATCTGGTTGGTGGCGATCGCTCCGGCGCCAACGGCATCGATCGCCTGCCGCATCAGGTCGACGGTGAAGTTGGATACACCGATCTGACGGGTAAGCCCTTGCTCGCGGGCCTCGGCCAGCGCCGTCATGCATTCGGCGACCGGGACCGTGTTGTCCGGCGACGGCCAATGGATCAAGGTCAGGTCGACATGGTCGGTGCGCAGCCTGGCGAGACTCTCCTTCAGACTGGGCACCAGTCTGTCGCGTGAGAGATTCTCGACCCAGATCTTGGTCGTCACGAACAGGTCGGCACGGGCGACGCCGCTCTCGGCGATGGCCTGGCCGACTTCGGCCTCGTTGCCGTAGATCTGCGCGGTGTCGATCGCGCGGTAGCCAACGTCGAGGCCGTTGCGCACGGAATCGATGACAGTCTGGCCTTGCAGGCGGAAGGTACCGAGGCCAAGGGCGGGAATGGGCATTGTTGTTTCCTGATTCGGGGTTGTATCTGGCCGATGGGGCCATGGCTTGCCGCAACGCAAGCCTTGCTTGCCTTCACAGCGAACATGCCCCGAGTATCCGCGCTGCCCGCCGCGAGAAAAACCATGTCCCGCGCAGAAGATACTTGATTCCGGAGCAAGAATGGAGCGCGCGCTGCCTCCGCTATTGCCGCGCGGGCGGGAGATAGGGCTCCACCCGCGCCCCGTCCATGGCATAGCCGGCGTAGCCCATCATGGTGTCTGCCCGCTCGACCCGCATCGCGCCGCCGATCCACACGGTGTCCATGGTGCGCAGCCCCGGCAACGGCTTGTCCGTGCGGACGTGGATGACCTGGTTGGCGGGCGGCGGTGGCACGTGGATGCACGCGCCGAAGTACGGCACCAGCAAGAACTCGCGAATCGCCTCGCCTTCTGCGTCGAGCGAAACCACAAAACCGGCAAGACGTACCGCCGCGCCAGCCAGCGCGGGTTCAACGGGCGCGTTCTTCCAGTACTGCCGTGCCTTGTACAGGGCAATCTGCGCGCGGGGATCGGCGTCGTCGAGCTCGTCGAGCTTCAGGCCCTTGAACGGCGCCAGCGGGTCCCAGCCCTTTGGCAGCAGATCTCGCCACGCTATCTCGCGGAAGGCGGGGTCAGGCGTGGAAGGCGCGACGGCAGGGCGCAACGCCTCGCCTACTGCATAGGCGGATGCGTGCGCGGCGGCGCCCGCAGTGGCGCCGGATTCGGGCTCGGACAGCGGCCGGAAGAAATATGCCGCGCCTCCGCCGGCCAGCGCGATGACAGTGAGCGCAATCAACGTGCGCCGGAAGCGGGCAGGCATTGGCGTCCTCGTCTTCATGTCGTCGGCATCAGCCCGTCGGCCAGGCTCAGGCGATAGGCGCGCCATCCAGGCAGCAGGCTCACGCAGAAGCCGGCGCCCACCGTGGCGGCCAGCAGCGGCCATTCGCCGGGCGTGGGCCAGGCTGCGGGCACCGTTACGCCGAAGGCGGATTGCAGGTAAGGGCCGGACACCGCCGCCAGCACCGTCACCAGCGCGAGGCCAAGGAGCGCGCCCGCCAGCATCACCACCAGCCCTTCCAGCGCCAGCATCGCCAACAGGTCGCCCGGCCGTGCGCCGACCGAGCGCAGGATGGCGAGTTCGCGCCGCCGCTCGCCCAGCGCGGCAAGAATGGACGATACCAGCCCCGCCAGCCCGACCACCACCACCAGCCCCGACACCACCAGCAACGCGCGCTCGGCGACACCGGTCACGCGCCATAGCTCATCCAGCGCCACGCCCGGCAGCACCGCCATCAGCGGCTCATGCGGGTCTTCGGCAATCTCCCGCTGCACGGTGAAGACTTGCGACCTGAGCTTCAGTCCGACCAGCACGCCGGTCACGCTATGGGGCGTCAGGTCGAACTTGCGTACCTGCTCCGGGAGGATGGCAAGGCCCGGCAGCGGCATGCCGCCCTCCCAGCCAAGGTGGATGGCCTGCAGCGCTTCCAGCCCGATATGCACGGTGCGGTCCACCGGCGTGCCGGTGCGCGCCAGGATGCCGCTCACGACGAAGGGCCTGTCCTCATGCCCGGCATGGCCTGCGTGCGCCGGCCCGTCGCCATCGCCATCCCCGTGGCTCAATACAATGCGGTCGCCCACGCGATAGCCCAGCCGGTTTGCCACCTCGGCGCCGAGCACGGCATCGAACAGCGCCGCGAACGGCTTGCCCTGCGCGAGGACCAGCGGTTGCCGGTCGCCGTAGCGGTAATGCACGAAGTAGCCGGGGGTGGTCGCCAGCACCGGGAAGCCGCGGTGCGAGTCGCCCAGCGAAAGCGGAATGGTCCACGCCACGGCCGGATGGCCTGCCAGCCGCCGGGCGCTGTCCCAGCTCATATTGTTGGTCGTGCCGCCAAGGTGGAACACGGTGTACAGCATCAACTGGACCGGGCTGGTGCGCGCGCCCACCACCAGGTCGGTGCCGGACACCGATTGCGCAAAACTCGCCCGTACCTGGTGCCGGATGCGCTCCACGCCCAGCAGCATGGCGGTGGACATGGCAATCGCCAGCAGCATCAGCAGCAGGTTGAAGCGGCGGTTCCATGCGCTGCGCGCGGCCATCGCGAGCATCAGCATCACGCCGGCCCCGCCGCATGCGGCGCATGGGCCGCCGGCAACGACAACCGCCGCTGGAAGCGCGTGGCCAGGCGTTCGTCATGGCTGACAAACACCAGGCTGGCGCCGGCAATTCCGCATTCCCGCTGCAGCAAGTCCATGAAAGCCTGCTGTCGCGGCGCGTCCAGCGCGGAAGTGGGTTCATCGGCAAGCACGAGGCGCGGCCGGCCGATCAGCGCTCGGGCCGCCGCCACGCGCTGCTGCTGGCCGACGGAAAGCCGGGTCACGGCACGCTGCCACAGCGCACGCGGCAGGTCGAGCTGCGCAAGCAGCGCATGCGCGGCGGCTTGCGGCGTCGCGCCCTGCGCCGCGCTGCGCTCGCGACGGCTGCGCGAGAAGCGGCACGGCAGCAGCACGTTGTCCACGACGGAAAGATAGGGCAGCAGGTTGAACTGCTGGAAGATGAGGCCGATATGGTCGGCCCGGAAGCGGTCGCGCCGCGGCGCGCTAAGCGCATCCGGCGCCGTGCCCAGCACGCGCAGGCTGCCCCGCTGGGGCGCCAGCACCCCGGCCAGCACCGACAGCAAGGTGCTCTTGCCGCTGCCGCTCTGGCCACAGACGAATACCTGCTCGCCCGCGTCCAGCCGGAACCGGTCGAGCCGCAGGCAAGGCGCGGCCTGCCCGGGCCATGTGAACGCGATGCCCCGCAGGTCGATGACGGGATCGCCGTTGGTGCCGTTCGCCGCGTTGATCAGGTCGATCCCGCTGGTATTGCTGGCCATCCGATGCCCTCCTCGCGCCGCCAGGCATAATGCAACAAAGTTGCATTATGCTGTCAGCCGGAGAAGGAAGGCAATAGCGCACGTGACGCCGGGCGATCGGATGCCACGTTGGCGAGCCCTTGCGCGGCATCAAACGGGAGCCATCCTGTGAATCCGTTCGGTACACTTATAGTCCCGTCGAGACCGCCCGGATCAATGCGCCCGCTCAAATGATCCGCGCCTCCGGCCAACGAATGCAGATACATCACTCCATGCTCAAGGAAACAGCGGAAGCCCGCCCCACACGCCGTTATGTGGAGAAACGCGACGCGATTCTCGACGCGGCTGCCCGCCTGTTCAACCGGAAGGGCTTGCGTGGCGCCACGCTCTCGGACGTTGCGCAGGAAGTCGGGCTCAGCACCAACAGCATCACCTACTACTACCGCAAGAAGGAAGACCTTGTGGTGGCCTGCCTGATGCGCACGATTGACGAGATGGCGGGCATCGCCGACGCCACGGCCGACGAGCCCGGCCCGGAGGCACGGGTGCGCCGGTTTATCGCGCTGTTCTTCGAGCGGCTGGCCAGGACGGCAACGGGAGAGCGCCCGGAGCTGATGAGCTTTCGCGAGATCCGCTCGCTGCCGGACACCCACGCGGACGTTGCCTTCGAGGCGTATACCGACATGTTCCGGCGTATCCGCAAGCTGCTGCGTGCGGAAGCACCGCGGAGCCCCGCGCAACGCAGCGCGCTCAGCGCGGCAGCGCACTTGCTGCTGTCGCTCACCAGCGGCGCGATGACATGGGTCGAGCGCTACGAACCGCAGGACTACCCGAAAGTCGCGGAAACGGTCGTGGATCTGCTGCTCAACGGCTTTGCGTCGCCTTCCTCGAAATGGGACGACACCACTCCCGCCTCGCCGCCGCTGCCGGTGATCGACACACCCGAGACAACTCAGGAAGCCTTCCTGCGCGCCGCTACCGAGTTACTCAACGAACTGGGCTATCGCGGCGCCTCCGCGGATCGCATTTCCGCGCGGCTGAATCTCACCAAGGGATCGTTCTATCACCACAATGAGAACAAGGACGACCTGATTTCCGCCTGCTTCGACCGCATGTTCGCGGTCATCCGGGATGCGCAGTCGAAGGTGGAGGAAGGGCCGGGCACGGGCTGGGACAAGTTGTGCGCGATCTCGCGTGCGCTGGTGAGCTATCAGTTCTCTAGCAAGGGGCCGCTGCTGCGGCTGACCATCTATGGGGCGCTGCCGGAGGAGATGCGCAAGGAGAAGATGTTGACGATGAGCCGGCTGTCTGCACGGTTTACGCGGTTTCTGGTGCAGGGGATGCAGGATGGGTCGATCCGGCCGATGGATCAGTCGATTGCTTCGTTGCAGGTGAATGGGATGATTAATGCGGCGGTGGAGTTGCAGCGGTGGGTGCCGGATGCTTCGGGGGGGAATGCTGGGGATTTGTTTATTCGGCCTTTATTTATGGGGTTGTTTTCTGGGGAGTGATGGGGGTTTCTATTTTTCGGTGTGTTTTTTGGGGGATGATGGCTTTATTTTGGTGGTGTTGGTTTTTGCACCCAAAAGCGTACGACATCCCCCTGCGGGGGACGCCGGTCACTCTTCTTTGCTTCGGCAAAGAAGACTAACGAGAAGAAAGCCGACCCTGCCGGGGGCAGAGCAATAAGGCTCTCGAATATCGATGGTTTCGTCGTGCGGCCCAGAGTGCCGGCTAGCTTCTGCCGGTACCGGCTTGACTGACCACGAGCCTGCCAGCTTCCGGGATTCGTGGTGAGGCCCCCGGTAGCAGACATCACTTGCTTCAAGCCGTCTGTCGCTCGCGTAGTGGCCGCCCACGAAGTTGCAGGCGCACCGGTTCCGTCGTGGGCGCGGTGGCACCGGGTTGATA
>NZ_JBFTLX010000130.1:0-19864 GCF_056396665.1 Cupriavidus sp. 05T313
GAAGGACGAAGGACAAGGAAATGGTCAWGCCGGGTGACAACGTGTCGATCACGGTCAAGCTGATTGCCCCGATCGCCATGGAAGAAGGCCTGCGTTTCGCCATCCGTGAAGGCGGTCGTACCGTCGGCGCCGGCGTCGTGGCAAAGATCCTCGAYTGATAAAGTCGATCAGCGAATACGGCACCAACCGGCCGTATTCGTTGCCAGAGGGGTTGGCTTCATTGCCGACCCCACAGTTGTTTTAGGGGTATAGCTCAACTGGCAGAGCGTCGGTCTCCAAAACCGAAGGTTGGGGGTTCGATTCCCTCTGCCCCTGCCAATTCAATCAGCCGCGTCGCGATAGAGAGTATCGTGACGCGGCTTAGTCTCGTTTGCGAAACATGGCCAATCCCAACGTCGAAACCGTCAACGCCGCCAGTGGTAAGTGGTTGCTTGGCGTCGCGGTGCTACTGGTGGTTGCCGGCGTCATCGGTTTCTATGCCCTGGCACAGCAGCCATCCTATGCGCGCGGCGCCGCCCTGTTCGGCGGCATTGCACTGGGCGTGGTGGTCGCGCTGGTCTCGGCACCTGGCAAGGACTTCATCGGTTTCTCCAAGGAATCGTATCGCGAAGTCCGCAAAGTCGTTTGGCCCACCCGCAAGGAAGCCGGGCAAATGACGGGCCTGGTGTTCGTCTTCGTCGTGATCATGGCCGTGTTCCTGTGGTCAGCGGACAAGCTCATCGAGTGGGTCATCTTTTCGCTCGTGCTGGGCTGGAAATGAAGGATAGAACATGACGGATAACGCACAACAGGAAGTCCCCGCAGCTGAATCGCCTTCGTCGAAGAAGCGCTGGTATGTGGTGCACGCTTATTCCGGCATGGAAAAGAGCGTGCAGCGCGCGCTGCAGGAGCGCATCGAACGCGCCGAAATGCAGGACAAGTTCGGCCGCATCCTGGTCCCGTCCGAAGAAGTGGTTGAAATCAAGGGTGGCCAGAAGTCTGTCACCGAGCGCCGTTTCTTCCCGGGTTACGTGCTGGTCGAGATGGAAATGACCGACGAAACCTGGCACCTGGTGAAGAACACCAGCAAGGTCACCGGTTTTGTGGGTGGTGCGCGTAATCGCCCGAGTCCGATTTCCCAGAAGGAAGTCGACAAGATCATGACCCAGATGCAGGAAGGGGTCGAGAAGCCGCGTCCCAAGACGCTGTTCGAAGTGGGCGAGATGGTTCGCGTCAAGGACGGTCCTTTCACCGACTTCAACGGCAATGTCGAGGAAGTGAACTACGAGAAGTCGCGTCTGCGCGTCTCGGTCACCATCTTCGGACGTGCTACTCCGGTCGAACTCGAGTTCGGCCAGGTCGAGAAGGTTTAAGTTTTCGCATTTTATGCTGGCCGCAAGGCGGGCAAAAAATGCACGGCCAGTCCCGCAAGGGGCCGGCCAAAAGAGGAGCGTGAGGCTGGTTGGGGTGGATGAACCGCCCTTGCAGCGTTAGCGCGCTACGACTCAACAGGATCGCATTCCTCCAGGAAGCGGTCCGGATTGGAGTAAATATGGCCAAGAAGATCATTGGCTTTATCAAGCTGCAAATTCCGGCTGGTAAGGCAAATCCCTCCCCGCCCGTGGGCCCCGCACTGGGTCAACGCGGTCTGAACATCATGGAGTTCTGCAAGGCGTTCAACGCGCAGACCCAAGGTATGGAACCCGGCCTGCCGGTGCCGGTGGTGATTACCGCCTTCGCCGACAAGAGCTTCACCTTCGTGATGAAGTCGCCCCCGGCGACTGTGCTGATCAAGAAGGCTGCTGGCCTGACCAAGGGTTCGGCCAAGCCGCACACCGACAAGGTTGGCAAGATCACCCGCGCCCAGGCTGAAGAAATCGCCAAGGCAAAGAACGCTGACCTGACCGCCGCCGATCTGGACGCCGCCGTGCGTACCATCGCCGGTTCGGCTCGTTCGATGGGCATCACCGTGGAGGGTCTGTAAATGGCTAAGGTTTCCAAGCGCGTCGCCGCCAACAAGGCGAAGATCGAGCGCACCAAGTTCTACCCGATCGACGAGGCCCTGGGCCTGGTGAAGGATTGCGCATCGGCCAAGTTCGACGAATCCATCGACGTTTCCGTGCAACTCGGCATTGACGCGAAGAAGTCGGACCAGGTGGTTCGTGGTTCCGTGGTGCTGCCTGCCGGTACCGGCAAGTCGGTCCGCGTGGCTGTGTTCGCCCAAGGCGAAAAGGCTGAAGCTGCCAAGGCAGCTGGCGCCGAAATCGTCGGCATGGAAGACCTGGCTGAGCAAGTCAAGGCCGGCAACCTGAACTTCGACGTGGTGATCGCCTCGCCGGACACGATGCGTATCGTTGGTACGCTGGGTCAGATCCTGGGCCCGCGCGGCCTGATGCCGAACCCGAAGGTTGGTACGGTTACTCCCGACGTGGCCCAGGCTGTGAAGAACGCCAAGGCCGGTCAGGTTCAGTACCGCGTCGACAAGGCCGGTATCATCCACGCCACCATCGGTCGCCGTTCGTTCCAGGATGCGGATCTGAAGCGCAACCTGAACGCGCTGATCGAAGCACTGGTGAAGTCCAAGCCGGCTACCAGCAAGGGCGTGTACCTGCGCAAGATCGCCGTGTCGTCCACCATGGGCGTTGGCGTGCGCGTGGAACAGGCTTCGCTGTCGGCCTAAGGCTGGCGGCACCCACCGGGCGGACCCGATAACGTCGCCCGGTGTAAAGAATTGCAGATCCCGGCCCAGGCCGGGATCGTCTCCAGACTCCAGCGTGGCCCGAGGGCAACGCGGTGAGACAAGGAGCAAGGCTTTGGGCAGCGGTACCCGCCGGCGCGCAAGCGCGAGGCAGGCACCGCTGGTTATCAAAGACCGCTGGTGGCGGGCGCGGCTGCAGTCTGGCTGCCTCGCCTTAATCGGACGGAACGTACGTGGCTCGCCGCGACGCCTACCCGCCCCACCAGCGCAGATGGCGAACCCGAGGGATTGAAGAATCCGGGCAATGACCCGGGTGATTCGGGCCAAAATCGGACGCCGTTCGTTTGGACTGATGTGCGTGCCCCGGACGATCCGGGGGACAAGCATCGTTTTGGAGCTTAACCGTGCCACTCAATATTGAAGATAAGAAGGCCGTCGTTGCTGAGGTTTCGGCGCAAGTCGCTAAAGCCCAGACCATCGTCGTTGCCGAATATCGCGGCATTGCGGTTGGCGATCTGACCAAGCTGCGCGCCAAGGCCCGCGAGCAAGGCGTGTACCTGCGTGTTCTGAAGAACACGCTGGCCCGCCGCGCCGTGGAAGGCACGCCGTTTGCCGGCCTCGCAGAGCAAATGACCGGTCCGCTGATCTACGGTATTTCCGAAGATGCAGTGTCGTCGGCCAAGGTTCTGAACGACTTTGCCAAGACCAACGACAAGTTGGTTCTGCGCGCAGCGTCGTACGACGGCAACGTGCTCGATGCTGCTGCCGTCAAGGCACTGGCCTCGATCCCGAGCCGTGACGAACTGATTGCTCAGCTGCTTGGCGTGATGCAGGCACCGGTGTCGGGCTTCGCCCGTCTGCTGGCCGCCCTGTCCGCCAAGAAGAGCGAAGGCGCCCCTGCCGAAGGCGAAGGCGCAACTGCCGCCGCCGAGAGCGAAGGCGCTGCTGCTTAAGGCGCAAGCCCCCGCAGCCTGGCTCATCAAGATCGCATTACCGATACCGAATCACATTTAGCAGGRGTATTTCAAATGGCAATCAGCAAAGACGACATCCTCGAAGCCGTAGGCGCGATGTCCGTGATGGAACTGAACGACCTGGTCAAGGCGTTTGAAGAGAAGTTTGGCGTTTCCGCCGCTTCGATGGCCGTGGCTGCTGCCCCGGGCGCTGGCGGTGCTGCCGCTGCTGAAGAGCAAACCGAATTCAACGTCATCCTGTCGGAAATCGGCGCAAACAAGGTTGGCGTGATTAAGGCTGTTCGCGAAATCACCGGCCTGGGCCTGAAGGAAGCCAAGGATCTGGTCGACGGCGCACCGAAGGCTGTCAAGGAAGGCGTGGACAAGGCTGCTGCAGCCGACGCCAAGAAGAAGCTGGAAGACGCCGGCGCAAAGGTCGAAGTCAAGTAAGCTGTGCTCGCGTGCCCCATTGGCACGCGAATGGGGCTGGCAAAGGGAGATTCCCGGCGCCAGCCTTTTTGCGCTTCTACGAAGTGTGTTTTACTGTGCACTCGGAAACGTATATAAATGGCGCAAACGATGCTTGATGGCTGGGCGCATGCCTAAGCTTCAGCAGAGGCCAAACATCAGTGGCACACTAGGTGGTTGCTGATGTTTGTCTTCTGAACCGACTGCAGAAGACAAGTTTGGTCGGGTGTCCCCCGGGCCGGTATGACGCATTGCGTCGTTTCTGCCGGCTCGCAGCGTGCGGACACCGTCAGCCAGAGGTTGGTAGCGGCCAACCGCCAAATCCCCTCCCAGTCGCTGAACACCTCAGGTGCTGCGCCGGTCCAGCCAGCCCTGCGATGATTCGGAGATCCCATGGCGTACAGCTTCACCGAAAAGAAGCGCATTCGCAAAAGTTTTGCGAAGCGCGCGACGGTTCATCAGGTTCCTTTCCTGCTTGCCACCCAGATTGAATCCTACGCTCAGTTTCTGCAAGAGGGTACGCCACCCTCACGTCGCAAAACAGAGGGCCTGCAAGCGGCTTTCAGCGCAATCTTCCCGATTGTGTCTCACAACGGGCTCGCCCGTATGGAGTTCGTCTCCTACCATCTGTCCAACCCGCCGTTCGACGTCAAGGAATGTCAACAGCGCGGCCTGACCTTCCACTCGGCGCTGCGTGCCAAGGTGCGCCTGATCATCAACGATCGGGAAAATCCGGGCAAGGTCAAGGAAGTGAAGGAACAGGAAGTCTACATGGGCGAAATTCCGCTCATGACGTCGACCGGTTCGTTCGTGATCAACGGCACCGAGCGTGTGATCGTCTCGCAGCTCCACCGCTCGCCTGGCGTATTCTTCGAGCACGACAAGGGCAAGACCCACAGCTCGGGCAAGCTGCTGTTCTCGGCACGTATCATTCCTTACCGCGGYTCSTGGCTSGAYTTCGAGTTCGACCCGAAGGACATCCTGTACTTCCGCGTCGATCGCCGCCGCAAGATGCCGGTGACGATCCTGCTGAAGTCGATCGGCCTGACGCCCGAGCAGATCCTCGCGCACTTCTTCGTGTTCGACAACTTCACGCTGCAGTCGGAAGGCGCGCAGATGGAGTTCGTGCCCGAGCGCCTGCGTGGCGAAGTCGCGCGTTTCGACATTGCCGACAAGGACGGCCGTGTCGTGGTCGAGAAGGACAAGCGGATCAACGCCAAGCACATCCGTGACCTGGATTCCGCCGGTACCAAGCTGATCAGCGTGCCGGAAGACTACCTGCTCGGCCGCGTACTGGCGAAGAACATCATCGACCCGGATACCGGCGAGGTGATTGCCAACGCCAACGACGAGCTGACCGAAACCGTGCTGGAAAACCTGCGCGAAGCCGGCGTCAAGCAGATCCAGACCCTGTACACCAACGATCTGGACCAGGGTCCGTACATGTCGCAGACGCTGCGCGTGGACGACACCGCCGACCAGACCGCTGCGCGTATCGCCATCTACCGCATGATGCGTCCCGGCGAGCCGCCGACCGAAGACGCGGTGGAAGCCCTGTTCCAGCGCCTGTTCTACAGCGAAGAGTCGTACGACCTGTCGCGCGTTGGCCGCATGAAGGTCAACAGCCGCCTGGGCCGCCCGAGCGGCGAAGGCAGCATGGTGCTGCAGGACGAGGACATCCTCGAGACCATCAAGATCCTGGTCAACCTGCGCAACGGCAAGGGCGAGGTCGATGACATCGATCACCTGGGCAATCGTCGCGTGCGTTGCGTCGGCGAACTAGCCGAAAACCAGTTCCGCGCCGGCCTATCGCGCGTGGAGCGCGCCGTCAAGGAACGTCTGGGCCAGGCCGAGACCGAAAACCTGATGCCGCACGATCTGATCAACTCGAAGCCGATTTCGTCGGCGATCCGCGAGTTCTTCGGTTCGTCGCAGCTGTCGCAGTTTATGGACCAGACCAACCCGTTGTCCGAGATCACGCACAAGCGCCGTGTCTCCGCACTGGGCCCGGGCGGTCTAACCCGCGAACGCGCAGGCTTTGAAGTCCGCGACGTGCACCCGACCCACTACGGCCGCGTGTGCCCGATCGAAACGCCGGAAGGTCCGAACATTGGCCTGATCAACTCGCTGGCACTGTACGCACGCCTGAACGAATACGGCTTCCTGGAAACGCCGTACCGCAAGGTGGTCGACAGCAAGCTGACCGATCAGGTCGACTACCTGTCCGCCATCGAAGAAGGCAAGTATGTGGTGGCGCAGGCCAACGCGACGGTCGATACCGACGGTACCCTGATCGACGAACTGGTGTCGTCGCGTGAGGGTAGCGAGCGTGAAACCCGTATGGTCACGCCGGACCGCGTTCAGTACATCGACGTGGCGCCGTCGCAGATCGTGTCCGCGGCGGCATCGCTGGTGCCGTTCCTCGAGCACGACGATGCGAACCGTGCACTGATGGGCGCCAACATGCAGCGTCAGGCCGTGCCTTGCCTGCGTCCGGACAAGCCGCTGGTGGGTACCGGCATCGAGCGTACCGTTGCGGTCGACTCGGGTACCGCCGTGCAGGCAACCCGTGGCGGCGTGGTGGACTACGTCGATGCGATGCGTATCGTGATCCGTGTGAACGACGATGAAGCCGTTGCTGGCGAAGTCGGCGTGGACATCTACAACCTGATCAAGTACACGCGCTCGAACCAGAACACCAACATTAACCAGCGTCCGATGGTCAAGGTTGGCGACTTCGTCGCCCGTGGCGACGTGATCGCCGACGGCGCCTCGACCGACCTGGGCGAGCTCGCGCTCGGCCAGAACATGCTGGTGGCGTTCATGCCGTGGAACGGCTACAACTTCGAAGAYTCSATCCTGATCTCCGAACGCGTGGTTGCCGAAGACCGCTACACCTCGATCCACATCGAGGAACTGTCGGTCGTCGCCCGTGACACCAAGCTGGGACCGGAAGAAATCACCCGCGACATCTCCAACCTCGCCGAAGCGCAACTGGCGCGTCTGGACGAGTCCGGCATCACCTACATCGGTGCCGAAGTGGAAGCGGGCGACGTGTTGGTCGGCAAGGTCACGCCCAAGGGCGAGACCCAGCTGACCCCGGAAGAAAAGCTGCTGCGCGCGATCTTCGGCGAGAAGGCTTCGGACGTGAAGGATACGTCGCTGCGCGTGCCCTCGGGCATGAGCGGTATCGTGATCGACGTCCAGGTCTTTACGCGCGAAGGCGTGACCCGCGACAAGCGTGCCCAGTCGATCATCGACGACGAACTGAAGCGCTACCGCCTGGACCKGAACGACCAGCTGCGTATCGTCGAAGGCGATGCCTTCCAGCGTCTGGAGCGCCTGCTGCTCGACAAGACCGTCAACGGCGGTCCGAAGAAGCTGTCCAAGGGCGCCAAACTGACCCGCGAGTACCTGGCCGACCTGGACAAGTACCACTGGTTCGACATCCGTCCGGCCGACGAGGAAGTTGCTGCCCAGCTGGAAGCCGTCAAGGAAGCCATCGAGCAGAAGCGTCACGAGTTCGACCTGGCCTTCGAAGAAAAGCGCAAGAAGCTCACGCAAGGCGACGAACTGCCGCCGGGCGTGATCAAGATGGTCAAGGTGTACCTGGCCGTCAAGCGCCGCCTGCAGCCTGGCGACAAGATGGCAGGCCGTCACGGTAACAAGGGCGTTGTGTCGAAGATCGTTCCGATCGAAGACATGCCCTACATGGCCGACGGCACGCCTGCCGACATCGTCCTGAACCCGCTSGGCGTRCCRTCGCGGATGAATGTGGGCCAGATTCTGGAAACCCACCTGGGCTGGGCTGCGCGCGGTCTGGGCCAGCGCATCGGTTCCATGCTCAAGGCACAGGCGAAGGCGCAGGAACTGCGTCCGTTGCTGGCTCAGATCTACAACGAGAGCGGCAAGCCGGAAGACCTCGACAGCCTGTCCGACGCCGAAGTGCTGGAACTGGCCACCAACCTGAAGAAGGGTGTGCCGTTCGCTACGCCGGTGTTTGACGGTGCGCATGAAGACGAAATCCGTCGCATGCTGGACCTGGCCTACCCGGACGCGATTGCCAAGGAAATGGGCCTGACCGCTTCCAAGCAACAGGTCACGCTGCACGACGGCCGTACCGGTGAAGCGTTCGAGCGTCCGGTGACGCTGGGCGTGATGCACATGCTGAAGCTGCACCACTTGGTCGACGACAAGATGCACGCCCGTTCGACCGGTCCGTACTCGCTGGTCACCCAGCAGCCGCTGGGTGGTAAGGCGCAGTTCGGTGGCCAGCGTTTCGGTGAAATGGAAGTGTGGGCGCTGGAAGCTTACGGCGCCTCCTACGTGTTGCAGGAAATGCTGACGGTCAAGTCCGATGACGTGAACGGCCGGACCAAGGTCTACGAGAACATCGTCAAGGGCGAGCACTCGATCGACGCCGGCATGCCGGAATCGTTCAACGTGCTGGTGAAGGAAATCCGTTCGCTGGGTATCGACATCGACCTCGATCGCTACTGATTGAGATTGCGCGGGGGGCCGGCAATAGCCAATGGCCCACCTCCCGCCGAATGCCCGCTACGGTTTTCCCACAGGATGAATGCCGCGGGCCCGACATGATGTCGGGCTGGCGGCGAAACAAGGAGTTGCAATGAAAGCATTGCTCGATCTCTTTAAGCAGGTTCAGCAGGAAGAGCAGTTCGACGCGATCAAGATCGGCCTGGCATCGCCGGAGAAGATTCGTTCGTGGTCGTACGGTGAAGTGAAGAAGCCGGAAACCATCAACTACCGGACCTTCAAGCCCGAGCGCGATGGCCTGTTCTGCGCCAAGATCTTTGGCCCGATCAAGGACTACGAGTGCCTGTGCGGCAAGTACAAGCGCCTGAAGCACCGTGGCGTGATCTGCGARAAGTGCGGCGTTGAAGTGACSCTGGCCAARGTGCGCCGTGAGCGCATGGGCCACATYGAACTGGCYKCGCCGRYCGCSCACATCTGGTTCCTGAARTCGCTGCCGTCGCGTCTGGGYATGGTGCTCGACATGACGCTGCGCGATATCGAACGCGTCCTGTATTTCGAAGCATTCGTGGTGCTCGAACCCGGCATGACCCCGCTCAAGAAGAGCCAGATCATGTCCGAGGACGACTACATCGCCAAGTGCGAGGAGTACGGCGAAGGCGAATTCGTGGCCATGATGGGTGCCGAAGGCATCCGTGAACTGCTGCGCGGCATCGACATTGAAAAGCAGATCGAAACGATCCGCGCCGAGCTGCAGACCACTGGTTCCGAAGCCAAGATCAAGAAATTCGCCAAGCGCCTGAAGGTGCTTGAAGCGTTCCAGCGTTCGGGCATCAAGCCGGAATGGATGATCCTGGAAGTGCTGCCGGTGCTGCCGCCCGAACTGCGTCCGCTGGTACCGCTCGATGGCGGCCGTTTCGCCACCTCGGACCTGAACGACCTGTATCGCCGCGTCATCAATCGTAACAACCGCCTGAAGCGCCTGCTGGAACTGAAGGCGCCTGAAATCATCGTGCGCAACGAAAAGCGCATGCTGCAGGAAGCGGTTGACTCGCTGCTGGACAACGGTCGCCGCGGCAAGGCGATGACGGGCGCCAACAAGCGTCCGCTGAAGTCGCTGGCCGAAATGATCAAGGGCAAGGGCGGCCGTTTCCGCCAGAACTTGCTGGGCAAGCGCGTCGACTACTCCGGCCGTTCGGTCATCGTGGTGGGTCCGACCCTCAAGCTGCACCAGTGCGGCCTGCCCAAGCTGATGGCGCTCGAGCTGTTCAAGCCGTTCATCTTCCACAAGCTGGAAACGATGGGCATCGYCACCACCATCAAGGCGGCGAAGAAGGAAGTGGAAAGCCAGACCGCGGTGGTGTGGGACATCCTCGAAGAGGTGATCCGCGAGCATCCGGTCATGCTGAACCGTGCACCGACGCTGCACCGCCTGGGTATCCAGGCGTTCGAGCCGGTGCTGATCGAAGGCAAGGCCATCCAGCTGCACCCGCTCGTCTGCGCGGCGTTCAACGCCGACTTCGACGGTGACCAGATGGCTGTGCACGTCCCGCTGTCGCTGGAAGCGCAGATGGAAGCCCGCACCCTGATGCTGGCCTCCAACAACGTGCTGTTCCCGGCCAACGGCGATCCGTCGATCGTGCCGTCGCAAGACGTGGTGCTGGGTCTGTACTACACGACCCGCGACAAGATCAACGGCAAGGGCGAAGGCCTGACGTTTGCCGACATCAGCGAAGTGATCCGCGCCTACGAGAACAAGGAAGTCGAACTGGCTTCCCGCGTGAACGTGCGTATCACCGAGTATGAACTGGTCGACAAGGACGCCGTGGGCGACGCCCGCTTCGCGCCCAAGATCACGCTGCAGGCCACCACGGTCGGCCGCGCGATCATGTCCGAGATCCTGCCGAAGGGCCTGCCTTTCTCGGTGCTGAACAAGCCGCTGAAGAAGAAGGAAATCTCGCGCCTGATCAACACCGCGTTCCGCAAGTGCGGTCTGCGTGAAACCGTGATCTTCGCCGACAAGCTGCTGCAGTCGGGTTTCCGCCTGGCAACGCGCGCCGGTATCTCGATCGCCATCGACGACATGCTGGTGCCACCGCAAAAGGAAAAGATCATTTCCGACGCGGCTGCCAAGGTCAAGGAATACGACAAGCAGTACATGTCGGGCCTGGTGACCGACCAGGAACGCTACAACAACGTCGTGGACATCTGGGGCGCTGCCGGCGACCAGGTGGGCAAGGCGATGATGGAGCAGCTCCAGCACGAGGACGTGGTCGACCGTGACGGCAACACCGTCAAGCAAGACTCGTTCAACTCGATTTACATGATGGCCGACTCGGGCGCGCGCGGTTCCGCTGCGCAGATCCGTCAGCTGGCCGGCATGCGGGGCCTGATGGCCAAGCCGGATGGCTCGATCATTGAAACGCCGATTACGGCGAACTTCCGTGAAGGCCTGAACGTTCTGCAGTACTTCATCTCCACCCACGGYGCGCGTAARGGYCTGGCGGATACGGCACTGAARACSGCGAACTCSGGTTACCTGACSCGTCGTCTGGTCGATGTGACGCAGGATCTGGTGGTGGTGGAAGACGATTGCGGCACGACCAACGGCGTGGCCATGAAGGCCCTGGTCGAGGGTGGTGAAGTGATCGAAGCCCTGCGCGACCGTATTCTCGGCCGTGTGACGGTGACCGACGTGGTGAACCCGGAAACCCAGGAAACCGCGATCGAGGCCGGCACCCTGCTGGACGAAGATCTGGTCGACATGATCGACGCCATCGGCGTGGACGAAGTGAAGGTGCGTACCCCGCTGTCGTGCGACACGCGCTACGGCCTGTGCGGCATGTGCTATGGCCGCGACCTGGGCCGCGGCGTGCTGGTGAACTCCGGCGAAGCGGTTGGCGTGATCGCCGCTCAGTCGATCGGCGAGCCGGGCACGCAGCTGACCATGCGTACGTTCCACATCGGCGGCGCGGCATCGCGTTCGGCAGTGGCATCCAGCGTGGAAGCGAAGGCAACCGGTACCGTGCGTTTCACGGCGACCATGCGCTACGTCACCAATGCGAAGGGCGAACTGATCGTCATCTCGCGTTCCGGCGAAGCCCTGATCACCGACGACCATGGCCGCGAGCGCGAGCGTCACAAGATCCCGTACGGCGCCACGCTGCTGGTGCAGGACGGCCAGGCCATCAAGGCTGGTACGCAGCTGGCCACGTGGGACGCGCTGACGCGCCCGATCGTGTCGGAGTACACCGGCACGACCAAGTTCGAGAACGTCGAAGAAGGCGTGACCGTCGCCAAGCAGATGGACGAAGTCACCGGCCTGTCGACCCTCGTGGTGATCGATGCCAAGCGCCGTACGGCTGCCACCAAGGGCCTGCGCCCGCAGGTGAAGCTGCTCGACGCCAACGGCCAGGAAGTGAAGATTCCGGGCACGGACCATTCCGTGACCATCGGCTTCCAGGTCGGCGCGCTGATCACCGTGAAGGACGGCCAGCAAGTGCATGTGGGTGAAGTGCTCGCACGTATCCCGACCGAATCGCAAAAGACCCGCGACATTACCGGGGGTCTGCCGCGCGTGGCCGAGCTGTTCGAAGCGCGTTCGCCGAAGGACGCCGCCGTGCTGGCGGAAGTCACCGGCACCACGTCGTTCGGCAAGGACACCAAGGGCAAGCAACGCCTGGTGATTACGGACCTGGACGGCAACGCCCACGAGTTCCTGATCACCAAGGAAAAGCAAGTCCTGGTGCACGATGGCCAGGTGGTGAACAAGGGCGAAATGATCGTGGAAGGTCCGGCGGACCCGCACGACATCCTGCGCCTGAAGGGCATCGAGGAACTGGCGCACTACATCGTCGACGAAGTGCAGGACGTGTACCGTCTGCAGGGCGTGAAGATCAACGACAAGCACATCGAAGTGATCGTGCGCCAGATGCTGCGCCGCGTGCAGATCTCGGATGTGGGCGACACCAAGTTCATCCCGGGTGAACAGGTGGAGCGTTCGGAACTGCTCGACGAGAACGATCGCGTGATCGCCGAAGGCAAGCGTCCGGCCACGTACGAAAACCTGCTGCTCGGTATCACCAAGGCGTCGCTGTCCACCGACAGCTTCATCTCGGCGGCATCGTTCCAGGAAACCACCCGCGTGCTGACCGAAGCCGCGATCATGGGCAAGACCGACGACCTGCGTGGTCTGAAGGAAAACGTGATCGTKGGYCGCCTGATCCCCGCYGGTACYGGYCTGGCCTACCACCGYGCCCGCAAGGCRCGCGAGGCGGCCGAGCGCGAACGCGCCCAGGCGATCTCSGACGAAGAGCARTCGCTCTTCATCGAGCCGCCGGTGGTGCCGGCGACGACCGAAGGCGAGGGCGACGCGGTTTAAGACTGCCAGCCTGAACCTGCAGCAAGCTGCATGAAGATGCCCGGCCCTGGTGGCCGGGCATTTTTTTGCCTGCTTCTATATTTTGGATTTTGTTTTGCCGTGCCTTGTTTCGACATTGTTATTCATCGTGTGCATTTTTGCCGGCAAACACACTGGCGCCGCGCCGGCCGAAAGGTTTCAGGGAACATTCGTCACGGTACGAAGCAGTTGGCCGCCCCCTTGGTGGTATGGTTACGCCTTTCGCGGTCCCACCCTCTTTTTTAAGCTGTAGATATGTCGCGCGCCCTGGCGATTCTCAAGGATGTTTTCGGCTACCACGCCTTCCGCGGCCGGCAGGCGGAGATCATCGACCACGTGGCGGACGGTGGCGATTGCCTGGTGTTGATGCCCACCGGTGGCGGCAAGTCGCTGTGTTACCAGATTCCGGCGCTGATGCGGCAGCGGGCAGGCCAGGGGGTCGGCATCGTGGTGTCGCCGCTGATCGCGCTGATGCAGGACCAGGTCGCTGCCTTGTCGGAGGCCGGCGTGCGCGCGGCCGTGCTGAACTCGACGCTCAGCGGCGCCGAGGCTTCGGCGGTGGAGCGCGACCTGCTCGCTGGCAGGCTCGAGATCCTCTACGTGGCGCCCGAGCGGCTGATGACACCGCGCTTCCAGGACCTGCTCGAGCGTACCCGTATCGGCGTGTTCGCCATTGATGAGGCGCACTGCGTGTCGCAGTGGGGGCATGATTTCCGCCCCGAGTACATCCAGCTCTCGGTGCTGCACGAGCGCTTCCCGCAGGTGCCGCGCATTGCGCTGACGGCTACCGCGGATTCGGTCACGCGCGAGGAAATCGTCGAGCGGTTGGCGCTGCACGATGCGCGCGTCTTCATTTCCAGCTTCGACCGGCCCAATATCCGCTATCGCATCGTCGAGAAGGACAATGCGCGCCAGCAGCTGCTGGCCTTTATCAAGGCCGAGCACCTGGCCGCCGACGGCACCCACGACAGCGGCATCGTCTATTGCCTGTCGCGCAAGAAGGTGGAGGACACGGCCAGCTATCTCAGCGGCCAGGGACTCAACGCGCTGCCATACCATGCCGGCATGGATGCGGGCGTGCGCCAGCACCACCAGGCCCGTTTTCGCGAAGAAGAGGGCGTGATCATGGTGGCAACCATCGCTTTCGGCATGGGGATCGACAAGCCTGACGTGCGATTCGTGGCTCACCTGGACCTGCCCAAGAGCATGGAAGGCTACTACCAGGAGACCGGCCGCGCCGGTCGTGACGGGTTGCCGGCCAACGCATGGATGGCCTATGGCCTCGGCGACGTGGTCCAGCAAAAACGCATGATCGACGAGTCCGAGGCGGATGAAGCGCACAAGCGCGTCTCGTCCGCAAAGCTCGACGCCCTGCTCGGGCTGTGCGAGACGGCCGGATGCCGGCGCGTCCGCATCCTGGGGTATTTCGACGAGGCCAGCGCGCCTTGCGGCAATTGCGACACTTGCCTGGAGCCGCCCGCGACGTGGGACGGGACGCGCGAGGCGCAGATGGCGCTGTCGTGCGTCTACCGCACCGCGCAGGCCAGCCGCATCCATTTCGGCGCCACCCACATGATCGACGTGCTGCGTGGCAACGCATCGGAAAAAATCCGGCAGTGGGGGCACGACAAGGTGTCCACCTTTGGCATCGGCGCGGACCGGACGGTATCCGAATGGCATGCCATCTTCCGTCAACTGATTGCGCACGGACTGCTGATGATCGACCACGGCGGCCACGGCGCGCTGCTGTTGGGCGAGTCCGCACGCGCGGTGCTCAAGGGCGAGACGCAGATTACGCTGCGCCGGCAGGCCAGCAAGCCAGCCAAGAGCGGCGAGCGGTCCACACGCGGCACCGGCACCCGTACCGACCATACCGCCGGCATGGACACCGAGGCGCTGGCCAACTGGGAGGCGCTGCGCAAGTGGCGGACCGAGACGGCGCGCGAGCACGGCGTGCCGGCCTATGTGATCTTCCACGACGCTACACTGGCCGAACTGGCGCGCAGCGCACCGGAGTCGCTGACAGCAATGGCCGAAGTGCCTGGCATTGGTGCCGCCAAGCTTGAGCGCTATGGCGACGCCATCCTCGAAACGCTGGGTGCCGTATCCGACTTCTGATGCCCGGATGCRCATCAAGCGGCAAGCGGCAAGCGGCAAGCGGCAAGCGGCAAGCGGCAAGCGGCAAGCGGCAAGCGGCAAGCGGCAAGCGGCAGAAGCTGCTTGACCGTTTACGTCTCCGCTGTTAGCATGGCAGATTCGAGTTTTTGGCTTTGGATTTCGCTCGCCTGTCAGATTTGTGGCCTTCGGTTCGCAATCGGCAAGCCCACCAAGGGGGTCGTGTGATGCTCTGGTGGTGTGGTCGCAGCGGGATCCCAGGCGAGCTCGCGTTCTTTGGCCAGTCTGTTCCTCCACAGGTCCGTCTCAAGAGCGCTCGCTCACCTTTCCCGCCCAAAACCCGTCGTTGCCTCTTCGGCCCATTGCTTGTGGCCCCAGGGGTGTTTTTCCGTAAAACCAAGCTGGATTGAACAATGCCAACTATCAACCAACTGGTTCGCAAGCCGCGCGTCTCTGAAGTCGTCAAGAGCAAGAGCCCGGCGCTTGAGAACTGCCCCCAGCGTCGCGGCGTGTGCACCCGTGTGTACACCACGACGCCGAAGAAGCCGAACTCGGCWCTGCGTAAGGTCGCCAAGGTGCGCCTGACCAACGGTTTCGAGGTCATCTCGTACATCGGCGGTGAAGGCCACAACCTGCAAGAACACTCGGTCGTGCTGATCCGCGGCGGCCGTGTGAAGGATTTGCCGGGTGTGCGTTACCACATCGTCCGTGGCTCGCTGGACTTGCAAGGCGTGAAGGATCGTCGCCAGGCACGTTCGAAGTACGGCGCGAAGCGTCCGAAGGCTGCTTAAGGCTAACGCCAGGCAAGCCGGGCATAAAGCCCGAAGCAACAAACGATGGCCTGTGGCGGTTGCGTCATGGTGCTGTCACCAGGCGGCGGTAAAACGGAGCGTTTATGCGCCGTGCCGTCGAGTAAGTGGTCACCCGGCGAATTTGCCTGAATGAGAGGCAAGCTAGTTGGTGGCCGGAGAGCGGGAAATAGCCGCGCTCTCAACTGAATCTAAAGGAAAGAAGATGCCACGTCGTCGTGAAGTCCCCAAGCGGGATATCCTGCCCGATCCGAAATTCGGTAACGTTGAAGTTGCCAAGTTCATGAACGTCCTGATGCTGGACGGCAAGAAGTCGGTTGCCGAACGTATCGTTTATGGCGCGTTCGACCAGATCGAAAAGAAGGCAGGCAAGGCCCCCGTAGAAGTGTTTTCCGTTGCCATCAACAACGTGAAGCCGGTGGTCGAAGTGAAGAGCCGTCGCGTGGGCGGCGCCAACTATCAGGTTCCGGTCGAAGTCCGTCCGTCGCGTCGTTTGGCATTGGCGATGCGTTGGTTGCGCGAGGCCGCGAAAAAACGCAGCGAGAAGTCGATGGCGCTGCGCCTGGCAGGTGAGCTGCTGGAAGCAGCGGAAGGCCGCGGCGGCGCGATGAAGAAGCGCGACGAAGTGCACCGCATGGCCGAAGCCAACAAGGCGTTCTCGCACTTCCGCTTCTAAAGCGCGCGAGTTACGCGGTTGGTTGCCGGGCGGGCTGTGTAATGACACGCTCGCCCGTTTGTGTTACGGGCGTTGGCAATGAGATGCCGGCGTCTCACGGACGAATAGAGGATTAAAGTGGCTCGTAAGACTCCCATTGAGCGCTACCGTAATATCGGTATCTCGGCTCACATTGACGCGGGTAAAACCACCACGACCGAGCGGATCCTGTTCTACACCGGTGTGAACCACAAGATCGGTGAAGTGCATGATGGCGCCGCCACGATGGACTGGATGGAGCAGGAACAGGAGCGTGGCATCACGATCACCTCCGCTGCCACCAYCGCCTTCTGGAAGGGCATGGCCGGCAATTACCCGGAACACCGCATCAACATCATCGACACCCCSGGCCACGTGGACTTCACCATCGAGGTGGAGCGYTCCATGCGCGTGCTGGACGGCGCTTGCATGGTCTACTGCGCAGTGGGTGGCGTGCAGCCCCAGTCGGAAACCGTGTGGCGTCAGGCTAACAAGTATGGCGTTCCGCGCCTGGCCTTTGTCAACAAGATGGACCGTACCGGCGCGAACTTTTTCAAGGTCTACGACCAGCTGAAGACCCGCCTGAAGGCCAGCCCGGTTCCCGTCGTCGTGCCTATCGGCGCCGAAGACACCTTCAAGGGTGTGGTCGACCTCATCAAGATGAAAGCGATCATCTGGGACGAGGCCAGCCAAGGTACCAAGTTCGACTACGTGGACATCCCGGCTGAACTGGCCGACTCGTGCAACGAATGGCGCGAGAAGATGGTCGAGGCAGCTGCCGAGTCGAACGAAGAACTGATGAACAAGTATCTGGAAGAGGGCGAACTGTCCGAAGCCGAGATCRTCAAGGSSCTGCGYGACCGTACCATCGCCTGCGAAATCCAGCCGATGCTGTGCGGCACCGCGTTCAAGAACAAGGGTGTGCAGCGTATGCTGGACGCCGTGATCGACTTCCTGYCGTCGCCGGTCGACATCCCGCCGGTCACCGGCGTGGACGATGACGACAAGGAAGTGTCGCGCCGTGCTGCGGACGACGAAAAGTTCTCCGCGCTGGCGTTCAAGATCATGACCGACCCGTTCGTCGGCCAGCTGATCTTCTTCCGCGTGTACTCGGGCAAGGTCAATTCGGGCGACACCATCTACAACCCGGTCAAGAGCAAGAAGGAACGCCTGGGCCGGATTCTGCAGATGCACGCCAACCAGCGCGAAGAAATCAAGGAAGTGCTGGCAGGCGACATCGCCGCTGCGGTTGGCCTGAAAGAAGCCACCACGGGCGACACGCTGTGCGATCCGGACCACATCATCATCCTGGAACGCATGGTGTTCCCGGAGCCGGTGATTTCGCAGGCCGTCGAGCCGAAGACCAAGGCTGACCAGGAGAAGATGGGCATCGCCCTGAACCGCCTGGCACAGGAAGATCCGTCGTTCCGCGTCAAGACCGACGAAGAATCCGGCCAGACCATCATTTCGGGCATGGGCGAGCTCCACCTGGAAATTCTGGTCGACCGCATGAAGYGCGAATTCGGCGTGGAAGCCACCGTGGGCAAGCCTCAGGTTGCCTACCGCGAAACCATCCGCAAGGTCTGCGAAGAAGTCGAAGGCAAGTTCGTCAAGCAGTCGGGCGGCCGTGGCCAGTACGGTCACGTGGTGCTCAAGCTCGAGCCGCAGGAACCGGGCAAGGGCTACGAGTTCGTCGACGCCATCAAGGGCGGCGTGGTGCCGCGCGAGTACATCCCCGCGGTGGACAAGGGCATTACCGAAACCCTGAACGCCGGCGTGCTGGCAGGTTTCCCGGTGGTCGACGTCAAGGTCACGCTGTTCTTCGGTTCGTACCACGATGTGGACTCGAACGAAAACGCGTTCAAGATGGCCGGCTCMATGGGCTTCAAGGAAGGTATGCGCCGCGCCAGCCCGGTGCTGCTCGAGCCGATGATGGCCGTGGAAGTGGAAACGCCGGAAGACTTCATGGGTAACGTGATGGGCGACCTGTCGTCGCGTCGCGGCATTATCCAGGGCATGGACGACATGGTCGGCGGCGGCAAGATCCTGCGCGCGGAAGTTCCGCTGGCAGAGATGTTCGGCTACTCGACCTCGCTGCGTTCGGCCACGCAAGGCCGCGCTACGTACACGATGGAGTTCAAGCACTACGCTGAAGCTCCGAAGAACGTAGCCGACGCCGTGATCACGGCTCGCGGCAAGTAAGAAAAAAATCCGCCGCCGCGCGTTGTGCGCGGCGGCACTATGAACACGACATACTGGTTTCGATTAGGAGCTGAAAAATGGCAAAGGAAAAGTTCGAGCGGACTAAGCCGCACGTGAACGTTGGCACGATTGGTCACGTTGACCATGGCAAGACCACGCTGACGGCCGCGATTGCTACGGTGCTGGCAGCCAAGTTTGGCGGCGCCGCCAAGAAGTACGACGAAACACATCCTGCTGGCCCGCCAGGTTGGCGTGCCTTACATCATCGTGTTCCTGAACAAGTGGGACATGGTCGACGACGCCGAGCTGCTCGAGCTGGTCGAAATGGAAGTGCGCGAGCTCTTGTCCAAGTACGAATTCCCCGGCGACGACACCCCGATCATCAAGGGTTCGGCCAAGCTGGCACTGGAAGGCGACAAGGGCGAACTGGGCGAAGTGGCGATCCTGGCCCTGGCCGACGCGCTGGACACCTACATCCCGACGCCGGAACGTGCCATCGACGGTACCTTCCTGATGCCGGTGGAAGACGTGTTCTCGATCTCGGGCCGTGGCACGGTTGTGACCGGTCGTATCGAGCGCGGCATCATCAAGGTCGGTGAAGAAATCGAAATCGTTGGTATCAAGCCGACGGTCAAGACCATCTGCACCGGCGTGGAAATGTTCCGCAAGCTGCTGGACCAAGGTCAAGCCGGCGACAACGTGGGTCTGCTGCTGCGCGGCACGAAGCGCGAAGACGTCGAGCGCGGCCAAGTGCTGTGCAAGCCGGGTTCGATCAAGCCGCACACGCACTTCACCGGCGAGGTCTACATCTTGTCGAAGGACGAAGGCGGCCGTCACACCCCGTTCTTCAACAACTACCGCCCGCAGTTCTACTTCCGTACGACCGACGTGACTGGCTCGATCGAGCTGCCGAAGGACAAGGAAATGGTCATGCCGGGTGACAACGTGTCGATCACGGTCAAGCTGATTGCCCCGATCGCCATGGAAGAAGGCCTGCGTTTCGCCATCCGTGAAGGCGGTCGTACCGTCGGCGCCGGCGTCGTGGCAAAGATC
>NZ_JBFTLX010000131.1:0-18979 GCF_056396665.1 Cupriavidus sp. 05T313
GCCGGGGGCCAAACTCGCATCGCCTTAAGGCGATACTCAAACATGGCCCCCTCTTTTCCGCTCTTTTTGCCTGCCGACGAGGCGCCCCATACGGCCTGGTACACCTTCACGGCTCGCTTCGCATCGCGTGGGGGGCTCGCTTCGCATTGCCTGGGGGCTTGCGGTCGGCGTTGTCTAGTTCGGGCGGCTTTGCCCGGTTGGTCCGCGCAGGGCCGCCGATGGCAGTTCGCCGAACATGCGGCGGTAGTCCTGGGCGAACTGCGACAGGTGATGGAAGCCCCAGGCTCCAGCTATGTCGGAAACGGTGCGGTGGCCGTTGCCGGACTTGAGGTCGCGGCGTACGCCGTTCAGGCGCAGGGCGCGCAGGTAGGCGGCGGGTGACATGCCGGCTACGTCTTCAAAGCAGTATTGCAGCGCGCGCCGGCTCAGGTGGAAATGCCGGCACAGGTCCGGCACGGTGATGGGGTCCGCGGCATGGGCCAGCAGGTAGTCGCGGATGCGCTGTACGGTGCGTTGGCGGTTGACGTGCGTGACGGTGGCGCGTTGCGCGCTGTCGCTGGATGCCATCAGCAGGGTCACCAGGCTGCCCAGCAGCCGTTCCTGCAGGTCGCGGCAGAACAGCGCCGGGTCGGCCCGGTCGGCTACATCCATCGCGTGGTGGCCCGCAGCTTCGGAAAGAATCTCCATCAGCGCGCGGCACAGCCGTGCGCGTGCCCACGGCTGGACCGACAGCACCTCGCGCTGGCCGAGCACGCTGGCCGGGTCGCGATGCTCTACTTCCTCCATGTAGCGGGCGAACTCGGCGGTCTCCACCACGATGCCGAAGATGCCGAAATCCTCCGGCGTGCGCAGTTCGAACTCGGTGCCTCCGGGCCGCACGGCAATGGCCGTGGGCGCGATGGCAATCCCGCCCACCGTGGCCGGGGCCTGGACCGAGGGCAGCGGCACGCCGAACCACATCGCGTCGGGCCAGGCCATGCACGACTGCCGCAGGCTGCGGTTGGTGCGCTCGATAAATACCTGCGCATGCGGCAGCCATAGCTCACGGACCTCGCCGGCGAAGTGGCCGGGAGAGAGCTGGTCGTAGGTCTGGGTCCAGCGCGACAGGTTGCTGGCGTGCTCGTCGGCATCGTGCGCGGCGGTGACGCGGAAGATGCCGTGGCGGCCGGCGCTAGTGTTGCTGTCGGTGCTGCGATCGAACGTAGCGCTCATGGCGAAGATGGGGGCATTCGGTGCAAAGCGTCTCTCCCGCAAGTTTCATTCCAGCGTCGGGATGCAGCATCCGTTGCGCCGGCGCCCTTGCCTGCTGTCTTTGCACGGGTCCAAGGCAATGCTGCCAATTTTCGATAACGCTGCCCGCACGGTTTTGGCGATGATGCCGGAAATGCCACCGCCAAGGCAATGCACCGCGGTGGCAAACCGCCCCGGAGAAACCCTAGCCATGTCCAGCCAGCCCCACGCATCGCCGCTCTCGTCCTCCCCTTCGTCCGGTGGCGCCAAGACCCTGACGCAGACGCTGGGCACCGTACAGCTCTGGGGCATCGCCGTGGGGCTGGTGATCTCGGGCGAGTACTTCGGCTGGAGCTTCGGCTGGGCCAGCGCCGGCACGCTCGGCTTCATGGTCACGGCGGTGGCGGTGGCGACCATGTACGCCACCTTCATCTTCAGCTTCACCGAGCTGATCACCAGCATCCCGCATGCCGGCGGGCCTTTCGCCTATGCGTATCGCGCGTTCGGGCCTGGCGCGGGCTATCTCGCGGGGCTGGCTACGCTGATCGAGTTCGTGTTCGCGCCGCCGGCCATTTCGCTGGCCATCGGCGCCTACCTCAATGTGCAGTTTCCGGGGCTCGATCCCAAGATGGCCGCGGTGGGCGCCTATATTGTGTTCATGGGACTCAATATCATCGGTGTGCGCATTGCGGCCACCTTCGAGCTGGTGGTGACGCTGTTTGCCATCTTCGAGCTGCTGGTCTTCATGGGCGTGCGGGCCGTGGGCTATGCGCACTACCACTGGCGCGGGCGGCACCAGGGCGCGCACTGCGACCTGGCCCGCAGCGGGCCGCAGGTGCCGGCTCCCGTGGCCGCCCCCGCCGACTGAGACGCACTATGGCCTTCACCCACACCGTTGCCTCGCGGCGCCATCTCTTCGCCGATCTCAAGGCCCTGCTCGCCAAGGCCAGCCCCGCACGCTCGGGCGACTACCTGGCGGGGCTGGCGGCCGCCAGCGAGGAAGAACGCATGGCCGCGCGCATGGCGCTGGCCGAGGTGCCGCTGGCGCATTTCCTGAACGAAGCGCTGGTGCCATACGAAGAGGACGAAGTCACGCGCCTGATCGTCGACCGCCATGACGCGCACGCCTTCCGCGAGATCGCGTCCCTCACCGTAGGCGACTTCCGCAACTGGCTGTTGCTGCACGAGACCGATTCCGCCGTGCTGGCCCGCGTGGCGCCGGGCGTTACGCCCGAGATGGCCGCCGCCGTGAGCAAGCTGATGCGCAACCAGGACCTGGTCGCGGTGGCGCGCAAGTGTCGCGTGGTCACGCGTTTCCGCAACACCATCGGCCTGCCCGGCAGGCTCTCGGTGCGGTTGCAGCCCAATCATCCCACCGACGATGCCCGCGGCATTGCCGCATCGATGATCGATGGCCTGCTGTATGGCTGCGGCGATGCCACCATCGGCATCAACCCGGCTACCGACAATCTCGGTGCCATCGTCACCCTCATGCGCCTGATCGACGACCTGCGCCGCCGCTACGACGTGCCCACGCAGTCATGCGTGCTGACCCACGTCACCAATACCTTGCGCGCCATCGAGCAGGGCGCCCCGGTGGACCTGGTGTTCCAGTCGGTGGCCGGCAGCGAGCGTGCCAACGCGGGCTTCGGCATCAGCCTGGCGCTGCTGGCCGAGGCGCATGACGCCGCGCAGAGCCTGGGGCGCGGCACGGTGGGCAACAACGTGATGTACTTCGAGACCGGCCAGGGCAGCGCGCTATCCGCCAACGCGCATCACGGCGTGGACCAGCAGACCATGGAAACCCGCGCCTATGCGGTGGCGCGCGAGTTCTCGCCGCTGCTGGTGAATACGGTGGTGGGCTTTATCGGCCCGGAATATCTCTACGACGGCAAGCAGATCATCCGCGCCGGGCTGGAGGACCACTTCTGCGGCAAGCTGCTCGGCGTGCCGATGGGCTGCGACGTCTGCTACACCAACCATGCCGAGGCCGACCAGGATGACATGGACACGCTGCTGACGCTGTTCGGCRTGGCGGGCATCAACTTCATCATGGGCGTGCCCGGCGCCGACGACATCATGCTGAACTACCAGAGCACCTCCTTCCACGACGCGCTCTACCTGCGCGACACGCTGGGCCTGCGGCCCGCGCCGGAGTTCGAGGCCTGGCTGCAGGCGATGGGCATCTTCGGCGAGGACGGGCGGCTGCTTGAACTCGCCGAGCGCCAGCCGCTGCTGCAGCTTGCCCACGGTTTGTGAGACATCGCCAGCCATGAGCCGCAAACTGATCCAGGACAACCCGTGGCAGCGCCTGCGCCAGTTCACTGCCGCGCGCATCGCGCTGGGCCGTGCCGGCCACAGCCAGACCACGGAGGCCGTGCTCGCCTTCGGGCTGGCGCACGCGCAGGCGCGCGACGCCGTGCATCTGCCGCTGGCGCGCGCGGCCATCGAGCAGGCCCTGCGCGACGCGGGTCTTGGCTGCGTGCCTGTGCACAGTGCCGCGCCAGACCGTCAGCACTACCTGCGCCGCCCCGACCTGGGCAGGCAGCTTGATGACGACAGCCGCACACGGCTGGCGCAGGCCAGGCCCGCCGAAAAGCCTGACGTGGTGTTCGTGATCGCCGACGGCCTTTCCGCGCTGGCCGCCGAGCGCCACGGCGTGGCCCTGTTGCTGGCCGTGCGCGAACGCCTGCCGGACTGGCGCATCGGGCCGGTGGTGGTGGCCGAGCAATCGCGCGTGGCGTTGGGCGACGAGGCCGGGCACCTGCTCGGCGCGCGCCAGGTGGTGATGCTGATCGGCGAGCGGCCCGGGCTGAGTTCGCCGGACAGTCTCGGCATCTATCTCACGCATGACCCGCGGCCCGGGCGCAGCGACGCCGAGCGCAACTGCATCTCCAATGTGCGGCCGGAAGGGCTGCCCTACGCACAGGCCGCCGACAAGCTCGCCTTCCTGCTGCGCGGCGCGCTGGCGCTGGGGCGCAGCGGCGTGGACCTGAAGGACGACAGCGAGCACGCGGCGTTGCCCGAGGCAGCGCCGGGCACGCTGCCTGCGTCCGGCGCAAAGACTGACTGAGGCCGTGGTGAGCGCAGTCGGCACCGCGCTCACYGGACAGCCTCGCCATCCGGCCTGTCTGCGGCCGAACCTTCACCTTTTACGCCGGTCCTATGGCAACCCGGCCAGCCGAGCGCTCGCGACCGCGCATTCGACGGTAATACGCAGGGGGCCTGATCCAATCCCTGCCAGGCACGGCCCCGCGCCTGCTTGCTCCGATCTCCTGGTCRTTTATCGCGAGGAGTTTCTCGCGCCTCTGGGCATGAGCGCCAATGCGCTCGCCGTGGCACTGCATGTGACCGCAGCCCGCATCAACGACATCGTGCGCGAGCTTCGGGGGATTACGCCGGACACCGCTCTCCGGCTGGTGCGCCACTTCGGCGGCGACGCTGAATCCCGTTTGGCGACATTGCGCCTTCCTCAATCCGGATCAAACACCCGCCCTGGGCTGAGGATGTTGTGTGGATCCAGCGAGCGCTTGAGCAGGCGCATCAATCCCAGTTCCTCCGGCGTGCGCGAGCAGTGCAGGTAGGGCTTCTTGTGAAAGCCGATGCCGTGCTCGGCAGAGACGCTGCCCTTGAACTCCCGCACCACGCCGTACATCACGTCGGAGATCTCGTGCTCCGGGAAGTCTGCGTCGGTAGCGCCCGGCAGGTACACGCTGACGTGCAGGTTGCTGTCGCCCACGTGACCGAAATTGACCAGTTCCGCATGCGGCCACACGGCCAGCATGCGTGCGCGCAGCGTGTCGGCGAATTCGCCGATGCGGCCGATCGGCAGGCTCACGTCGTAGGCGGCATTGGGCGCCCACATCACCGGGAATTCGGCGACCGCGTCGCGCAGTTGCCAGAAGCTCTCCGCTTCCTTGTTGCTGGAGGCCACCGCCGCGTCCCGGATCAGGCCGGCTTCCATGGCGGACTCCAGCATGCCTTCGAAGGCCGCGGCATCCTGCGCGTCGTCATTGCCCTGCAGGTCGAGCAACACATAGAAGGGATGGCCTTCGGGCAGCGGCGCGCGCACGCCGGCCACGCGCGTGGTCACGAGGTTGTAGAAGTCCGCCCACATCGCCTCGAAGGCGGATAGCCGGCCCGAGAGCTTGCGCTGCGCATGGCGCAGCAGGCGCACCACGTCGTCGTAGCTTTCGAGCGCGCACAGCGCCGTCTGCGTGGCCGCCGGCAGCGGCGCCAGCCGCAGCACGGCACGCGTGATCACGCCCAGCGTGCCTTCGCTGCCCACGAAGAGCTGGCGCACGTCATAGCCCGCATTGTTCTTCTGCATCTTGTTGAGCGACGAGACCACCGTGCCATCGGCCAGCACCGCTTCCAGCCCCAGCACCTGGTCGCGCATCATGCCGTAGCGGATCACGCGGTTGCCGCCCGCGTTGGTGGCGATATTGCCGCCGATCTGGCAACTGCCACGCGCGCCCAGATCCACGGCCAGCAGCCAGCCGGCCGCGCGCGCGGCTTCCTGCGCGGCCTGCAGCGTGGTGCCCGCCATCACCGTCATGGTGCCGGCTTGCGCGTCGATCTCTTCCACGCCGCGCATGCGCTCCAGCGACAGCACCACCTCGCCGCCCTCTGGCGTGGCGGCGCCCGCCAGCCCGGTCAGTCCGCCTTGCGGCACCACAGGCTGATGCAGCCGGTTGCACAGCGCCAGCACGGCCGCTACCTCCTCCGTATTGCGCGGGCGCACCACCGCCAACGGCGGCACCGCGCCGAGCGGTGCGTACCAGTCCTTGCGGAAACGGGTTTCGATGGCGTCGCCCGTCTGCAGGCCGGCGGCGTCGAGCAGGCCGGCAAGTTCGGTGAGCAGGGTGGCGGACTGGGCTGGCGCGTTGCTTGGCATAGGGGGGAGGCGGTGAAGGGGAAGAACAAGGACGCTAATGCTATGGAAGGATCGGCCTTGCGTTAAGGGCCAATCCAGCGGGAGGCGATGGCACCATCGCACGGCGCCGCGCGCATGGCAAGCCGCGCACGCGCCATCACGCGCCGCTCCACGCCTCCCGGTTGATGGCCGCCGCAGGCGCGCGGCGCGGTGCCTGCGTGCGTGCCAGGTGCTCCAGCGCGGGTTCGATCACCTCCGCCAGCTTGTTGAATGCAGGCGCGATCTCGGCTTCCGGCACGCAGGCATAGCCCAGCAGCAGGCCCTGCTGCGTCGCCTGCGCGGGATCGGAGAAATAGCGCGACAGCGGCCGCGTGGACAGGCCCTGGGTACGCGCCGCCATGCTGATGCCGAGATCGTCGGCGCCCGGCGGCAGGTGGAGCACCATGTGCAGGCCGGCCTCGTGCGTGGACGTGGGCCAGGCCGCGCCGAGGCGCGCCGCGATGGACTCGCGCAGCAGGCCCTGGCGTTGTGCGTAGCGCTGACGCATGCGCCGGATATGCGTGGCGTAATGCCCTTCCTCGATAAAGTCGGCGAGCACCGCCTGCTGTACCAGTTGTCCCTCGCGGAACAACTCCGAAAGCCCTGTGGCGAAGTGCGGCGCGAGCGGCTTGGGCAGCACCATGAAGCCCATGCGCAAGCCGGGGAACAGCGTCTTGGAGAACGTGCCCATGTAGATCACGCGGTCGTGTTCGTCCAGCCCTTGCAGCGAGGCCAGCGGCCGGCCTTCGAAACGGAATTCGCTGTCGTAGTCGTCCTCCACGATCCAGGCGCCGCGCTGGCGTGCGTATTCCAGCAGCATGCGCCGGCGCGACAGGCTCATCACCATGCCCAGCGGATACTGGTGCGAGGGCGTGGCAAAGATAAAGCGCGGCGGATTCTGCAAAGTAGCCGCATCCGGGGCGAGCCCCTCGCTGTCCACGGGGACCGGAATGGTCTCGATGCCCGCGCTGTTCAGCAGGCTGCGGGTGCCCCAGTAGCCCGGGTCTTCCATCCACGCCTTGTCGCCGACGTCGCCCAGAAGGCGGGCGATCAGGTCGATGGCCTGGTGGATGCCGGTGGTCAGGATGATCTGCTCGGGCTCGCAGCGCACCGAGCGCACCAGCCGCAGGTGCTCGGCCAGCACGCGGCGCAGCGGCATGTAGCCGCCGTTATGGGCATAGGTCAGCAGTTCGGGGCGCGGCGCGCGCCAGTGCTTGTTCAGCAGGCGTGCCCACACGGCGTGCGGAAACAGCGACACGTCGGGTACGCCCGCAACGAATGCGCCCCATTGCCGATCCGATGCACCGGAGTGCGATATCAGGTGCTGGCCGCGGCGCGAAAGCGTGAACCGGTTCGGGTTCTGCTGCATCGCAGGCACTGCCATGGTGCCACTTTGCGCCCTGTGGTTGTGCAATGCACTATGGTCGGGAAAACTTTGCGACACGAAGGTGCCACTTCCGCTCGCCGCTGTGACATAGCCTTCCGCGAGCAACTGCTCATAAGCGTAAAGCACGGTATTGCGGGAAACCCCTACCTCTTTCGACAGCAGGCGCGAGGCGGGCAGCTTGGTGCCCGCAACCAATGATCCGGCAAGGATTTCCTGGCGAATGATCTCGTAGAGCTGGCGGTTCATGTGCGCGCCATTCTTGTCCGTCGCGCCGTCCGCAGGCCGCTCCAGACGCTGCAACAGCAGCTCGGACAGAATCGTCTCTTTCAAAGCGGCCCCTAGTGAAAAGAAAAATATGGATCTATGTATGGTACCAATGATCCGCTAAGTTTCCACCCATCATATTTCGAGCGTCGTTTTCCTGAACGGCGTTTTGCCGATCCGGCCTATCCGGCCGAGTTGCCCTCTCCGGACACACGCCCGCTGCGTGCACCGGACCCCCGTGGAGCCACTTATGCATCGTCCTGCAGGCAGTTCCGGTTTGTCCTCCATTGCTACCCCCACGCTTTCCACCGACGACATCGCCGCCGCAGTGCGCGCGCTGGAGCCGTACATGGTGCGCACGCTGTCGGAGTTCGTGGCGGCGCCCAGTCCCTCCGGACAGGAACAGCCGGCCGTGGCGTTCATGGAAGGCGCGCTGCGCGAACTTGGCCTGGAGCCCGAGCGCATCTACCTGCGCAGCGAGACGCTCAAGGACCTGCCGCTGTTCTCGCCGCCGTGCTGTCCGGACGGCGGCCGCTACAACCTGCTGGCCACGCACAGGCCGGTGGCCAAGGGCGGCCGTTCCGTGTTGTTCAACGGCCATCTGGATGTGGTGCCCACCGGACCGGAATCGATGTGGCGCCAGTCGCCCTATGCGCCCTTCGTCGAGGACGGCTGGCTGTTCGGCCGCGGCGCGGGCGATATGAAGGCCGGCATCATCTGCACGCTCGCCGCCTACAAGGCGCTGAAGGACCTCGGCGTGCAGCCCGCCGGCGCGGTCGGTTTCAACTCCGTGCTCGAAGAAGAGAACACCGGCAATGGCGCGCTCGCCACCGTGGCTGCGCTGCGCAGCGCGGTGGGCGCCGGCAAGCTGGCTTCCTTCGACACCGTGGTGATTCCCGAGCCGCTGGGCGAGAGCCTGATGAGCGCGCAGATGGGCGTGTTCTGGATGTTCGTGGAACTGACCGGGCGGCCCGCGCACGCGGCCTACATGACCAGCGGCGTGAACCCGGTGGAAGCCGGCATCGAAGTGATGGCCGGCCTGCGCAAGCTCGAGGCCGAGTGGAACCTGCCCGAGAACCGTCCCGCAGCCTATCGCGACCACGCCCACCCGATCAACTTCAACCTTGGCCAGATCCAGGGCGGCGAGTGGAATTCGTCGGTGCCCTGCACCTGCACGCTGGGGATCCGCATCGGCTTCTACCCGACCATGAGCGTGACCGATGCCAAGGCGCGGGTCGCGGCCTGCGTGCAAGCCACGCTGGATCGCCTGGCCAGCAACCTGACACTCAATATCCGCTACGAAGGTTTCCACGCGCCCGGTTGCGAGTTCGATCTCGATGTGCCCAGCATGCAGGCGCTGGGCGAGGCGCACCGCAAGGTCAATGGCGAGGCAGTGCGGCGCGAGGCCACCACCGCCACCACCGATGCGCGGCATTTCCGCCTGATGCTGGAAACGCCGGTGACCTGCTACGGACCGCAGGCCCGCAACATCCACGGCATCGACGAGTCGGTTTCCATCGAAAGCATGGTGCGCGTCGCCACCACGCTCGCGCAGTTCATGCATGACTGGTGCGGTGTCGAGCCGGTCGCTACCTGAGTCAACGCGTCAATGCGTCAATGCGTCGGCGCGTCCGCATGGCGGCGCGCGGCACTCGCGCGGCTTGACGGGGCTGCATGAGGTGCCATGGACCCAGGCAATCGAAGTTAGTCGTCTTCCGTATCCGCAGATCACGATCACCACCACAGGAAACTGACCGATGAAACACCTCACCCAACACCTGAAAAAGAGCTTTGGCAAAAGCCTGGTGTCGATGGCGCTGGCCACCGCCGGCCTGGCCCTGGCACCGGTACTATTGCCCGCGGGCAACGCTGCCGCGCAGACCGCCGGCGGCACATTGTCCGGCATCGTGCAACCCGAACCGCCGATCCTGATCAGCGCGATGAACTCGCAGGCGCCCACGCAATACATCGCCGGCAAGATCTACCAGGGCCTGCTGACCTACGGCCCCGACCTGAAGCCGCGCCCGGAACTGGCCAAGTCGTGGAAGATCTCGCCCGATGGCCTGACCTACACGTTCGAGTTGCAGAGCGGCGTGAAGTGGCATGACGGCAAGCCCTTCACCTCCGCCGACGTGGTGTTCTCGATCGACAAGATGCTGCGCGAAGTCCACGTGCGTACCCGCGCGGTGCTCAACAAGTACGTGGAGTCGATCCGCGCGGTGAACGACAGCACGGTCGAGATCAAGCTCAAGGAAGCCTTCCCGCCGTTTATCTCGATGTTCGAGACCGGCACCATGCCGATGATGCCCAAGCACATCTACGACGGCACCGATTACCGCAACAACCCCGCCAACCAGAAGCCCGTCGGCACCGGCCCCTTCGTGTTCAAGGAGTGGAAGAAGGGCGCCTATATCAAGCTGGCCAAGAACCCCAACTACTGGAAGAAGGGCAAGCCCTACCTGGATGAGCTGGTCTTCTACGTGATCCCGGATTCGGCCTCGCGCGCGGTCGCCTTCGAGAAGGGCGACGTGCAGGTGCTGCGCGGCGGCGACGTCGACAACGTGGACGTCAAGCGCCTGCGCACGCTGCCCAATGTGGAATACACCACCAAGGGCTGGGAGCTGTTCTCGCCCATGTCGAACCTGCTGATGAACACGCGCAAGCCGCCGTTCAACAACGTCAAGGTGCGCCAGGCGGTGATGCACGCGCTCAATCGCAAGATGATCGTGGACAACATCTTCTTCGGCATGGGCAAGCCGGCGATCAGCCCGTTCGCCTCGGCCACGCTGTTCTTCGACAAGAACACGCCGGCCTATGATTTCAACCTGAAGAAGGCGCGCGAGCTGATCAAGGAGTCCGGCGTCAACGTGGGCCAGTACCCGGTCAAGATCCTGTCCACGTCCTACGGCGCCAACTGGGACCGCCTTGACGAGTACATGAAGCAGATGCTGGAACAGCTCGGCTTCAAGGTCAGCATCGAGTCCGCCGATGCCGGCACCTGGTCGGCCCGCGTCAGCAACTGGGACTTCGACCTGACCGCCACCTACACCTACCAGTACGGCGATCCGGCGCTGGGCGTGGAACGGCTCTACGTGACCAAAAACATCGTCAAGGGTACGCCGTTCGCCAATGTACAGGGCTACAGCAATCCGCAATCGGATGAACTGTGGGCCAAGGCCAGCATCACCATGGACCCGGCGGAGCGCCAGAAGCTCTACACCGAGGTGCAGAAGATCCTGATGACGGAAGTGGCCGCGGGCAACCTGTTCGAGCTGGAGTTCCCCACGCTGTACCGCAAGAACGCCAAGAACCTCGTGACCACCGCCATCGGCCTGAACGAGTCGTTTGACAACGTCTCCATCGAGAAGAACTGAGTACGCGAGTACGAAGCCGCCAGTAAGTTCGCGCGCCGGGCAACCCGCCCGGCGCGCGCGAGATGGTGCCGGCCAAGCCCGTCGCCGCCGCGCTCCGCCAGGACTGCGGTGATGGCGCGGCCGGCCCGGGCCCAGCGTTTGCCCGTGTGGAGCATGCCGTGAATTTTCTCTCTTTCCTGCTATCCCGGCTGTGGAAGGCCCTCGTGGTCGTCCTCGGCGTGGTCATCATCAACTTCTTCCTGATCCGCATGGCGCCGGGAGACCCAGCCACCGTGCTGGCGGGCGAGGCCGGCGCGGGCGATGCCGCCTTCGTGGGCCAGTTGCGCCAGCAGTTCGGGCTCGACCAGCCGGTGCTGACGCAGCTTGGCATCTACCTGAAAGGCGTGGCCACGCTCGATCTCGGCTACTCCTATCGCAATCACCTGCCGGTGCTCGACCTGATCCTGGACCGGCTGCCCGCCACCATCGTGCTGATGAGCGGCGCCTTCGTCTTCTCCCTCGTGCTCGGCGTGTTCCTGGGCGTGGTCTCGGCGCGCACGCGCTATGAGAACAAGCGGCGCTGGATCGACAGYGCGGTGATGTCCGGCGCGCTGCTGCTGTACGCCACACCGCTGTTCTGGCTGTCGCTGATGGCCATCATCCTGTTTTCGGTGGTGCTGGGCTGGCTGCCCGCCTTCGGCATGGAAACCATCGGCGCCGGCTATACCGGCATGGCGCGCGTGCAGGACGTGGCGCTGCACATGATCCTGCCCACCATCTCGCTGGGCTGCTTTTTCATGGCGGTGTATGTGCGCCTGACGCGGGCGTCGATGCTGGAAGTGATGGGTATGGACTTTGTCAAGACCGCGCGCGCCAAAGGCGTGCCCTCCGGGCGCGTGATCCGCGTGCATGTGCTGCGCAACGCATTGTTGCCGGTGATCACCTTTGCCGGTATCCAGCTTGGCCAGATGGCGGGCGGCGCGGTGCTGACCGAAACCGTCTTCTCCTGGCCGGGCATCGGCCGGCTGATGTTCGATGCCCTGCTGCAGCGTGACTACCAGCTGCTGCTCGGCATCTTCTTCGTCACCTCGGCGCTGGTGGTGTTCTTTAACCTGGTGACGGACATCGTCTACCGCTTTATCGACCCGCGCATCTCGGTGGGCGGCAAGGGAGCCACGGCATGAAAGCCTTCGCACAACGTTATTGCCGCAACTACGGCGCGGTGATCGGCCTGGTCGTGCTGCTGCTGGTGGTGGCCGTGGCGCTGCTGGCGCCGGTGCTGTACGAGGAGTCGCCCTGGCTGATGGTGGGCGATCCGCTGGTGCGCCCGTTTGCCGAAGCGGCCTTTCCCTTCGGCACCGACATGCTCGGGCGCGACATCACCGCCGGCATGCTGTACGGCGCGCGCGTCTCGTTGCTGGTGGGCGTGATCTCCACCGGCGTGGCGCTGGTGTTCGGCATCCTGATCGGCTCGGTGGCCGGCTATTGCGGCGGCCGCATCGACGACGCGCTGATGCGCTTCACCGAGTTCTTCCAGACCATTCCGCAACTGGCGATGGCAGTGGTGATCGTGGCGATCTTCAATCCCACTATCTACTCCATCGTGGCCGCCATCTCGGTGGTGTCGTGGCCGCCGGTCGCGCGGCTGGTGCGCGGCGAGTTCCTCACCCTCAAGCAGCGCGAATTCGTGCAGGCCGCGGTGGTGATCGGGCAGAAGCCGCTGAGGATCATCCTCACGCAGATCCTGCCGAACGCCATGTCGCCCATCATCGTGTCGGCCTCCTTCATGGTGGCGACCGCGATCCTGACCGAGTCGGCGCTGTCCTTCCTGGGCCTGGGCGACCGCAACATGATGAGCTGGGGCTTCATGATCGGCGCGGCCCGCACCATGATCCGCGAAGCCTGGTGGATGAGCGTGTGGCCCGGCGTGGCCATCCTGCTGACGGTGCTCTCCATCAACCTGATCGGCGAAGGCCTGAACGACGCCATGAACCCGCAACTGCGCCGCCGAGGCGAGTAAGCACAAGGAATACGCACCATGCAAGCACCAGACAAGCTACCGCTGCTATCCGTGCGCGACCTCACCATCGCGCTGCCCGCCGGCGGCGACCGCGCGCACGCGGTGAAGGACGTGAGCTACGACCTGCACGCCGGAGAGATCCTCTGCATCGTCGGCGAGTCCGGCTCGGGCAAGTCGATGAGCGCCAACGCCATCATGGGCCTGCTGCCGCCCTACCTGAAGCCGCGGGGCGGCCAGATCCTGTTCCAGGGCAAGGACCTGCTGGCACAGGACGAGCAGACCCTGCTGTCCATGCGGGGCAAGGAAATGGCGATGGTGTTCCAGGAGCCGCTATCGGCCCTGAACCCCGTGATGACGGTAGGCGACCAGATCGCCGAGGTCATGCGCGTGCACGACGCCTGTCCGGGCGAGGCGCGTACCCGGCGTGTACTGGAGTTGCTGGCGTTCGTGGGCCTGCCCGATCCCGCTACGCTGATCCACAGCTATCCGTTCCGCCTGTCCGGCGGGCAGCGGCAGCGCGTAGTGATCGCCATGGCGCTCGCGCTGGAGCCGGCGCTGCTGATCGCCGACGAACCCACCACGGCGCTCGACGTCACCACGCAGGCCCAGATCCTGGCGCTGATCAAGCGCATCCAGGCGGAGAAGGGTATGGGCGTGATGTTCGTCACGCATGACTTTGGCGTGGTGGCGGAGATCGCCGACCGCGTCGCGGTGATGGAGAAGGGCGTGCTGGTGGAAGTCGGGACGGTGCAGCAAGTGCTCAACCACCCGCAGCATCCCTATACCCGCCGCCTGATCGGCGCGGTGCCGCACGGACGCGCCAAGGCGCGCGACCAGCAGGCGGCCGAGATCGTGCTGGATGTGCGCGGGCTGCGCAAGACGTACTCTTCCGGCGGCGGTCTGTTCAGCAAGAAGCGCGTGGTCAACGCCGTGGACGGCGTGAGCTTCAGCGTGCGGCGCGGCCAGACGCTGGGCATCGTCGGCGAATCCGGTTCGGGCAAGTCCACCATCGGCAAATGCCTGCTGAAGCTGACCGATATCGACGGCGGCGAGCTGCTGTTCGACGGGCAGGATATCGCGCGCCTGTCCGAGCGCCAGTTCCGTCCGCTGCGCAGCGACGTGCAGATGATTTTCCAGGACCCGTTCGCCTCGCTCAACCCGCGTCATACGGTGGGGCGCATCATCACCGACGGCCCGGTGGCCAACGGCGTGCCGCTGGCCAGGGCGCAGACCCGCGGCCGCGAACTGCTGCAGCTGGTAGGGCTGGAGGCGTCCGCCTTCGACCGCTATCCCAACCAGTTCTCCGGCGGCCAGCGCCAGCGTATCGGCATCGCGCGTGCGCTGGCGCTGGAGCCGAAGCTGCTGGTGGCCGACGAATCCGTCTCCGCGCTCGATGTCTCGGTGCAGGCGCAGGTGCTGCAACTGCTGAGCGACCTGCAGAAGCGGCTCGATATCGGCCTGATCTTCATTACCCACGACTTGCGTGTTGCCGCCCAGATCTGCCACCACGTGATCGTGATGCACAAGGGCAAGGTGGTGGAGTCCGGACCGCCCGGCCAGATCTTCGACGCGCCGCTGCACGATTACACGCAGCGGCTGATTGCCGCGATTCCTGGCAAGGAGTGGGACCCGACGCTGATCCGCGCCGCTGCCTGAAGCCGCGCGCGCCATGCGGCCCGCGAGCGCGCCCAGGTGCTGCGCGCCAGGTACGAACTGATGCTGGCCAACGCCCGCGACCTCGCCGGGCGGGGTGGRCCGCTAAGCCGCCAGGCCTTTGCCACAACACATATCGCTTTCAGGAGCATCCGCCATGAGCAGACCCCAGGCCGTCCCCACCGTGCAGGTCGACAACGACCGCGTGGTCGTCACCGAGTGGCGCTTCGCGCCGGGCGCGGAGACCGGCCATCATCGCCATGGCTACGACTACGTGGTGGTGCCGATGACCACCGGCGCGCTGCGGCTGGAGACGCCGGCCGGCGAGGTCGTCAGCCAGCTCGTGGCGGGCCGCGCCTACTACCGCGGCGCGGGCGTGGAGCACAACGTGATCAACGCGCATGACGGCGAATGCGTGTTCGTGGAAATCGAAATCAAGCAAACCGCCGCGCAGCCGCCCGCCACGGGCGACTGAGTGGCAAGGGGTCCAGGCCGGCGATAACGACAACGCGCAAGCTCAGGCGACGTGGTGCCAGGGGCGCCACCCGGCGGCCCGGAAACCGTGAGTCTCACCTTTACAAAAACCATCATGCGCGCCTTCTTCTCGGATGACCAACTGCTGCACCAGCCCCGCCAGTTCATGCGCGCGGGCCGCTTGTGCGAACCTACCGACGTGCCCGCCCGCGCCCACGCGCTGCAACGTGCGCTGGCCGGGCGCGGCATTGCGCTGGCCGAGCCGGCGGACTTCGGCCGCGCGCCGCTGGAGGCGGTGCACAGCCCGGCATATCTCGATTTCCTCGGCTACGCTTACGAACGCTGGATGGCGCTGGCGCGCCCCGGCTTCGAGCCGGGCATCGAAGTGCTGCCAAATCTCTCCCCGTACTACAACGGCCGCGTAGACCAGCCGCGCCGCGTGCCGTGCCCGACCGATTCCATCATCGCGCAGGCTGGTTACTACCTCGGCGACCTGAGCGCGCCGCTCGGGCCGCATAGCTGGCGTTCCATCCTGCGCTCCGCGCACAGCGCCGTGGCCGCGGCCGGGTACGTCTGCGAGCAGCAGGACCGGCAGGGTGTCGCGTACTCGCTGTCGCGCCCGTCCGGCCACCATGCGCACAGCGACCGCGCGGTGGGCTTCTGCTATGTCAACAACTCGGCCATCGCCGCCGAGACGCTGCTCAAGCGGTTCGACAAGGTAGCGGTGCTCGACGTGGACGCCCACCACGGCGATGGCACCCAGCAGATCTTCTACCAGCGCTCCGACGTGATGACGATCTCGCTGCACGCCGACCCCAGCGCGTATTACCCCTTCTATACCGGCTACGCCAACGAGCGCGGCTATGGCGCGGGCTACGGCTACAACCTGAACTTCCCGCTGCCGCACGACACCGGGGATGCCGGCTTCCTGGGCGCGCTCGACAACGCGCTCGACGCGCTGCGCGACTACCGGCCGCAGGCGCTGGTACTGGCGCTGGGCTTCGACACCTATATCCACGATCCCATCAGCGTATTGCGCGTCGGGCTGGACGCGTACCGTGGCATCGGTGAGCGCATCAATGCGCTGGGCGTGCCCACGGTGGTGGTGCAGGAGGGCGGCTACGAGGTGGAGGCGATCGGTCCCGCGCTCGACGCTTTCCTGTCTGGCCTTGTCCCTGCGATGGCCGGGGTATGAGCGATCCGGGGCACGCAGGCGCGGCGGGCTGGTGGCGCGGTGGCCTGATCTTTCTCTGCGCGGTGGCGTTGTTCGCCACCGTGGATGCCACCGCCAAGCATCTGGTGGGGCGCTATCCCGCGCCTTTCCTCAATGCTGTGCGCTATGCCATTACCGCCACCGTGGCCATCGCCATGCTGGCGGGCTCGGGACGCCTGCGCTTCTGGCGCACGCCCCACCGCGGGATGCTGGCGCTGCGCGGCGTGATGCTGGCGCTGGTGGGCACCTGCTTCATGACCGCGCTGCTGTGGATGCCGCTGGCCGAGGCCACGGCGATCTACTTCATGTCGCCGCTGGTCATCGTCGCGCTCTCGCCGTGGCTGCTGGGCGAGCGCGTGGGGCCGCGCAAGTGGGTGGCGGTGGCGGCGGGCTTCGCGGGCATGCTGCTGATCGTGCGGCCCGGCGGGGAACTGTCGGCAGTGGGCACGGTGCTGATGGTCGCCGCGGCGGTGGCGTATGCCCTGCTGCAGCTGCTGACGCGGCGCCTTGCCGGGAAGGTGGAGGCGGGCGTGCAGTACGGTTTCGCGGCGGTGATCTGCATGATTGCCACAGGGTTGCCGGCGCCGTTCTTCCTGCCCGCGGCATGGCCTGGCATGGCAGACTGGCTGGCCATTCTCGCCATGGGATTCATGAGCGCGATCGCACAGGTGCTGCTGATCCTCGCTCTGCAGCGCGCGCCGGCATCCACCGTGGCGCCGCTCAATTATTGCCATTTGCTGCTGGCGCTGGTGTACAGCGCGCTGTGGTTCGGCCGCTGGCCGGATGGTCCCGCCATGGCGGGTATCGCGCTGATCATCGCAGCCGGGCTGTCGCTGACGTTGCCGCAGCGGGCCGGGGCCGATGCGGGAAATCGCCTTCGTTCCACTTCCATCGCGGAATCATCATGAGTGATTTGCGCGCGCCCAAACCGGTGCGCCGCGCAGGCAATATGCACTAACGGCGGAAGGCCGGATACCCAACACGGTGCGCCAGCATCTCAAAGCGATGGTAGCGATGGGGGCGGCTTGGTCGCGCCCTGAAAATGCCGGAGTTTACTGCGAGCCGGATGGCACGGGGCTTGCTGCTGATGCGTATCCGCCGTCCTTTGGATCACGACGGTTCACTACCAGAAGCCAGGAATCCCATGACCTTCCCTTTGCTCCAAAGCCGCACCGTCGCCGCGCTGGCCGCCATGCTTGCCACCAGCCTCATTGCCGCCGCCCCTGCCTCTGCCCAGGCCCGGCATGACTGGCCCACTCAGCCGGTGCGCATTGTCGTCCCCTTCCAGGCTGGCTCCGCCACCGACCTGATCACACGCCAGCTCGGTATGGGCCTGGGCCGCGAATATGGCCAGACCTTCGTGGTCGAGAACCGTCCCGGCGCCGCCGCCATGATCGGCAGCGAGGCCGCCGCGCGCGCGCCCGGCGATGGCTACACGCTGCTGATGTCCGGTCCCGCCTCCATGGTGACCAACCGCTTTCTGTACAAGAAGCTCAGCTACGATCCCGATGCTTTCGAGAAGGTCGCGGTGGTGGCCTTCACGCCGAATATTTTGCTGGCCAGTCCTGACCAGCCCTTCAAGACGCTGCCGGAAATGATCGCCTATGCCAAGGCCAATCCGGGCAAGCTGACCTACGCCTCGTTCGGCGCCGGTACCACCTCGCATATGGCGGGCGAGATGCTCAAGGCGCTGGCCGGAATCGATATCGTGCACGTGCCGTACAAGGGGGCGGGGGAGGCGATTCCCGCACTGCTTTCGGGACAGGTATCGATGTATTTCGATACGATCATGACGGGCCTGCCTTATGTGAAGGCGGGCAAGTTGCGGGCGCTGGGCGTGTCGAACAGCAAGCGTTCGGCGATGGCGCCGGAGATTCCTACGATTGCCGAGCAGGGGTATCCGGGGTTCGATATTGCGCCCTGGTATGGGATCGTTGCGCCCAAGGGCACGCCGGCGGAGGTGGTTGCCAAGTTGAATGCATCGATCAACAAGCTGCTTAAGGATCCAGGCTTTCGGGAGAAGCTGGCGGCTACTGGTGCCGAGCCGCGAGGGGGCTCGGTGGCGGATTTTGGGGCGATGGTTGGGGCGGAGATTCCGCGGACGGAGAAGTTGGTCAGGCAGGCCGGGGTTAGTTTGCAGTAGGGTGGTTTGGTGAATTGCAGTGTTGGAGGCTTTGACGTCAAAGGCCTTACTTCAAAAGCTTAAAGTCAAAGGCAGTTTCACCACCCCTGCGCGGCCTGGTAGGTAAACCTTCACGGCTCGCTTTGCATCGTGCTGTGTGTGGCCCGCTCGCGGGCCACACACTTCGGTTTGCTACATCATGCGGCGCGAGAAATGCCCTTGTTCTGCTCCTGCCATCAGGTCTGCGAACTGGTCGCCGCTCATGTGGACGAGTTGCTGGTGGTCGCCTGCCTCGAAGAATACTTCCGGCTGGGCCAGCAGGCTGTCATCGAGATAGGTGTGCATGCC
>NZ_JBFTLX010000132.1:0-34255 GCF_056396665.1 Cupriavidus sp. 05T313
GGTCGGCGCGCGGCCCGCTGGCGGCGGCGCGCAGGCGGCGCGTGCGCTCGGTGGCCAGGCGCGCGTGGCGGGCGCGGATCATGTGCTGCAGCGCACGCCATTCTTCCGCGCTCAGGGTTTCAAAATCGCGCTGGGCCAGGCGCTCCTGGGCCGAGAAGGTGAGCGGGGCGGTAAAGCGTTCGGCGCTGTCCTCGGAGCGCCGGCCGGATTCGGGCGGGCGCTGGGCGGCGAGCGCATCGGCCAGCCGGTTGTTGCGCGGGGGCGGCGGAGCGCCGGCGTCGACGCGCGGCAGCAGCAGGGCGCGCAGCTTGCCCTCCCAGTCGGGGTCGCGCCAGAACAGGTCGAAGGCGGCGTCGAACAGCGGGCGCTGGTCGGGCCCGCTCACCATCAGGGCCGCCATCGCCGCGCGCACCTCGTCGCGCCGGCCGATGTCCACGTATTGCAGCGCCAGCAGCGCGTCCACGGCCTGCGCGGGCGAGAGCCCGAAGCCGGCATCGCGCAGCAGGCGCACGAAGTGCGTGACATTGCGCGCGAGCATGGGCAGCGTGCCGGCGGGTTGCGCGGCGGCAAGGGGGGCATCCGGATGCAGCCTGGGCATGCCTCAGCCTCCCGGCGCCCGGCTGGCCAGCAATTCCGCCACGGTCGGGCCGTCCACGCGGGCCAGGTCGTCCTGGTACTTGAGCAGCACGCCCAGCGTGTCGCGCACCGATTGCGGATCGAGCTCGCTGACGCCGAGCGCGGCCAGGGCGCGGCACCAGTCGATCGCCTCGGCAATGCCAGGCGACTTGAACAGGTCGATGCCGCGCAGCCGGTGAATGAAATCGATGGCCTGGTGCTGCAGCGCGGCAGCCGCTTCAGAGGCGCGCGCGGCCACGATCTGCAGTTCGCGCTCGCGTTGCGGATAGCCCATCCACTGGTACAGGCAGCGGCGCTTGAGCGCGTCATGCACCTCGCGCGTGCGGTTGGAGGTGACGATGATCAGCGGTGGCTGTTCGGCCCGCACCACGCCGATTTCGGGAATCGACACCTGGTATTCCGACAGTACCTCCAGCAGGAAGGCCTCGAAGGGCTCGTCGGCGCGGTCGATCTCGTCGATCAGCAGCACGCGCGGGATGCCCGGCGCGGCGGGATCGGGCAGCAGCGATTCCAGCAAGGGCCGCTTGAGGAGGAAATCGTCGTGGTAAAGCGATTGCGCGTCGGGCCGCTCGCCGCGGGCTTCCGCCAGGCGCAGCGCCATGATCTGGCGCGGGTAGTCCCATTCGTACAGCGCACTGGAAGCATCGAGCCCCTCGTAGCATTGCAGCCGCAGCAGGCGCGTGCCGAGCGCGTCGGCGATGGCCCGCGCCAGCGCGGTCTTGCCCACGCCGGGCTCGCCCTCCAGAAAAAGCGGCCGCTGCATGCGCAGCGCCAGGTAGAGCACGGTGGCGGTCTCGCGGTCTGCGAAATACTGCTGCGCCTCCAGCAGGGCGGCGGTTTGATCGATGGACTGGGGAAGCATGAAAATAGCCGGATGATGCTATGTGCACAGAGGGTCGGCGCAGGATGGACGCCTTCCTGTTTGCGCCCTCCCTCTTCCCGGCCCCTCTCTCGCAAGCGGGAGAGGGTGGCAAGCCGGTGGCCGGGGAAGCGGGTTCGGGCTGGATGGCTCGGCCCTATCCCTTGAGCGCTTGCTCCACCGCTCGTGCCGCCAGCACCGGGATCAGGTGCGCGCGGTACTCGGCCGAGGCATGCAGGTCGGCATTCAGCTGGCCTGCATCGACCACCACCGCGCGTGCCGCCGCCGGTGTGAAGCTGGCCGTCAGCGCCTGTTCCAGCGGCGCGCTGCGGAAGACGCTATCCGCCGCGCCCGTTATCGCCACCCGCACGACCTTGCCGAACTGCGCCACCATCACACCCACCAGCGCGAAACGCGACGCCGGGTTGCGAAACTTGATGTAGGCGGCCTTATCCGGCGTGGGGAAGCGTACGGCGGTAATCAGTTCATCGGCTTCCAGCGCGGTTTCGTAGAGGCTCTTGAAAAAATTGTCGGCGGCGATATTGCGGCGGTCCGTCACCACGGTGGCGTTGAGGCCGAGTACGGCCGCCGGGTAGCAGGCGGCCGGATCGTTGTTGGCGAGCGAGCCGCCCAGCGTGCCCATCGCGCGTACCTGCCGGTCGCCGATGCCGTTGGCGAGCGCGGCCAGCGCCGGGATGCGCTTGAGCACGTCGGCATTGGCCGCCACGTCGGCGTGGCGTGCCGCCGCGCCGATCACCAGCTCGTCGTTCTCGACACGGATATCCGCCATGCCGGGGATGCGCGCCACATCGATCAGCGCCGACGGCGCTGCCAGCCGCAGCTTCATCGCGGCCAGCAGACTCTGGCCGCCGCCGAGGAACTTGGCGTCGCTGTCCGCCTTGAGCCTGGCCACCGCCGACGTGGCATCGGCGGCGCGTTCGTAATTGAATGCGTACATGGTGTGCCTCCGACGTCAGTTGGCGGTCTGCGCGTGGCGAATCGCCTGCCATACGCGGTGCGGTGTGGCGGGCATCTGGATGTCGCTCACGCCCAGCGGCGAGAGCGCGTCCACCAGCGCATTGATGAATGCCGGCGGCGAGCCGATCGCCCCTGCCTCGCCGCAGCCCTTCACGCCCAGCGGGTTGTGCGTGCAGGGTGTGCCCTTGGCGGTCTCCACCGTGAAGTCGGGCAGGTCGCCGGCGCGCGGCATGGCGTAGTCCATGTAGGAGCCGGTCAGCAACTGGCCGCTGTCGTCGTCGTAGATGCACTGCTCCAGCATGGCCTGGCCGAGGCCCTGGCCGATGCCGCCATGCACCTGGCCTTCGACGATCATCGGGTTGATGATGTTGCCGAAATCGTCCACCGCGGTGAACTTGATCACCTTGCTTTCGCCCGTATCGGGGTCCACCTCCACTTCGCAGATGTAGGCGCCGGACGGGTAAGTGAAGTTGGTCGGGTCGTAGAAGGCGTTTTCGTTCAGGCCGGGTTCGAGCTTGTCGAGCGGATAGTTGTGCGGCACGTAGGCGGTCAGCGCAACCTCGCCGAAGGTCTTGCTGCGGTCAGTGCCGGCCACGCTGAACACGCCGTTCTTGAACTCGATGTCCGCGTCCGAGGCTTCCAGCAGGTGGGCCGCGATCTTCTTGGCCTTGGCCTCGATCTTTTCGAGCGCCTTCATGATGGCCGAGCCGCCCACCGACAGCGAGCGCGAACCATAGGTGCCCATGCCGAAGGGCACCCGGCCGGTATCGCCATGCACGATTTCCACCGCTTCGAGCGCAATGCCGAGGCGCTCGGCCACGATCTGCGCGAAGGTGGTCTCATGTCCCTGGCCGTGGCTGTGCGAGCCGGTGAAGACGGTCACGGTGCCGGTGGGGTGCACGCGGACCTCGCCAACCTCGAACAGGCCCGCGCGCGCGCCCAGGGCGCCGGCGATATTCGACGGCGCCAGACCGCACGCCTCGATGTAGCACGAGTAGCCCAGGCCACGCAGCTTGCCGCGCTGCTTCGCTTCGTCGCGCCGCGCGGGGAAGCCCTTGACGTCGGCCAGTTCCTGCGCGCGCGCGAGGCACGGCTCGTAGTCGCCGGTGTCGTAGGTCAGGCCGACGGGGGTGGCGTAGGGGAAGTCGTGGATGAAGTTCTTGCGGCGCAGTTCGGCCGGGTCCATCTTCAGTTCGCGCGCCGCGGTTTCCACCAGCCTTTCCACCACATAAGTGGCTTCCGGGCGGCCCGCGCCGCGGTAGGCATCCACCGGCGAGGTGTTGGTGAACACCGCGCGCACCTCGGCGTAGATCGCCGGGGTGGTGTACTGCCCGGCCAGCAGCGTGGCGTACAGGATGGTCGGCACGCTGGAGGCGAAGGTCGACAGGTAGGCACCCATGTTGGCGGTGGTGTGCACCCGCATTGCCAGGAACCTGCCATCGGCATCGAGCGCCAGCTCGGCCTTGGTGACGTGGTCGCGCCCGTGGGCATCGGTCAGGAAGGATTCGGAGCGCTCGGCGGTCCACTTGATCGGGCGCTTGACCTTCTTCGAGGCCCAGGTCAGCGCCACGTCCTCCGCGTACAGGAAGATCTTGGAGCCGAAGCCGCCACCCACGTCCGGCGCAATGATGCGCAGCCGAGATTCCGGCAGGCCCAGCACGAAGGCGCCCATCAGCAGGCGCTCCACGTGCGGGTTCTGGTTCGAGACGTAGACGGTGTAGCTGTCGTCCTGCCGGGTGTAGCTGGCATTGACGGCGCGCGGCTCGATCGCGTTGGGGATCAGGCGGTTGTTGACGATCTCGAGCGTGGTCACGTGGGCGGCCTTGGCAAAGGCGGCGTCGGTGGCGGCGCGGTCGCCGTGGCCCCAGACATAGCTGGTGTTCTCCGGCACGTCGTCGTGCACCAGCGTGCTGGCCGAGGCTGCCTGCGCGGTGTTCACCACGGCGGGCAGTTCCTCGTATGCCACGTCGATCCTCTCGGCGGCGTCCTTGGCCTGCTGCAGCGTCTCGGCTACCACCAGCGCGACCTGGTCGCCCACGTGGCGTGCCTTGCCCTGCGCCAGCACCGGGTGCGGCGGCTCCTTCATCGGGCTGCCGTCGATGCTGTGGATCAGCCAGCCGCAAGGCAGGCCGCCGACCTTGTCGGCGGCGACGTCGTCACCGGTGAAGATGGCGATCACGCCGGGCGAGGCCAGTGCCTCGGTCTTGTCGATGGAAGCGATGCGCGCGTGGGCGTGCGGCGAGCGCAGGAAGTAGCCGTAGCTTTGCTGCGGCAGCACGATGTCGTCGGTGTACTGGCCGTTGCCGGTGAGGAAGCGGTAGTCTTCCTTGCGCTTGACCGAGGCGCCGATCAGGTGCTGGTCGTCAGGTGCGTTCATGGCGGTCCCCTTATTCGGCGCTGACGCCATGCATCGCGGCCTGGCCTTCCTGCACCGCGCGCACGATGTTGTGGTAGCCGGTACAGCGGCACAGGTTGCCCTCGAGCTGCTCGCGGATGGCGGCGGCGTCGGCATTCGGCTCGGCCTGGACCAGCGCGGTGGCGCTCATGACCATGCCGGGCGTGCAGAAGCCGCATTGCAGCCCGTGGCAATTGCGAAAGGCCTCCTGCATGGGATGGAGCTGGCCTTCGGGGGCCAGACCTTCAATGGTGGTGATCCTCGCACCATCCGCCTGCAGCGCCAGCATATTGCACGACTTGACCGCGCGGCCGTCCATATGGACGGTGCAAGACCCGCACTGGGCGGTGTCGCAGCCGACATGGGTGCCGGTGAGGCGGAGTTGTTCGCGCAGGAACTGGACGAGAAGGGTGTTGGGTTCTACCTGGGCATCCACGGCGCGGCCGTTGACGGTCAGGCGGATAGGAATCGCCATGCTTGTCTCCATGTGGGTGGACACGTGCATGACCAATCCGTGAATCCCGAAAATGCGCGGGACTGGCCACGACGCGTTACTGCCGTTTGCTGGTGACGGCTATTTCGTGATGTTGGTACTGCGGTGCTGCGGGCAGTGCGAATTGCTGCAGGTGCTGCATGTGCTGCGGGTGAAACCGGTAKGGCCAAGACGGCCGGGCCGCGAACGATTGGGCGCAGCAGGCTCTAACAGTTAATCACAAATCGCCGGCGCGTGCCATGCGGGTTGCCCCGCCGGCACCTCGCGCCGCCAGGACGCTGGCGGCGCGCTGCTAGAATGGCCCGCCGCCCGACCGCCAACCTGCACCGGCACCAATTCTCTCTATATGRAAGGCTTCATCGACTGGTTGTTCGAAACCGCCGCCCTGCCCAAAGTCGGGCTGCCGGCCATCTTCCTGGTCAGCCTGGTGTCCGCCACCTTGCTGCCCCTGGGCTCCGAGCCCGCGGTGTTCGGCTATATCAAGCTCAATCCGCATATGTTCTGGCCCGCCATCGTCGTGGCGACGCTGGGCAATACCGCGGGCGGAGCCATTGACTGGTGGCTGGGCTACGCGGCCAAGCTGGCGCTGGTGCGCTACCGCAAGCGGCGCCAGCAGCGCCAGCATGAGGAAGAGCACGCCGAGCACCGGAAGCACCCGCGCAAGCCGCGCAAGCCGGCCCTGGACGCGCGCTATTTCCGCTGGATGCGCAGGCTCGGTCCGCCAACCCTGCTCGCATCGTGGTTACCCGGGATTGGTGATCCTTTGTGCACTTTGGCGGGCTGGCTCCGGCTGCCGTTCTGGCCAAGCCTGGTTTACATGGCGATTGGCAAATTTCTGCGCTACCTTGCCATGACCATGGCCCTGCTATGGATCCCCAACAGTTTCTGGCATGGCATCGCCGCCGGCCTCAAAAGCCTGTTCTAGCGCGGCTTGCAGGCAGGTCCGGCGATGTGATGCAACCCTTGCCCAAGCAAGGTTCTGCCATGTTGCGGTGCGGCGAAAGCAGGCCTTGAAGTACAATTGCCCTTTAAAGACGATCCGGCGCACCGTCCCCGTGCGCTACAGGAAGCGGTCCCTCCCCATGAACGCCCCACTCGTGCTCGATGCCAAACTCGCCTCGCAGGATGCGCCCCCGCGCCTGCGTGAGATCCCTTATAACTACACGTCATTCTCGGATCGCGAGATTGTCATCCGGCTGCTAGGCGAAGAAGCCTGGCGCATCCTGCACGAGTTGCGCGCAGAGCGCCGCACCGGCCGGTCCGCCCGCATGCTGTACGAAGTGCTGGGCGATATCTGGGTGGTGCGCCGCAATCCCTACCTGCAGGACGACCTGCTGGAGAATCCCAAGCGCCGCCAGATGCTGGTGACCGCACTGCACCATCGGCTGTCCGAGGTGGAAAAGCGCCGCGCCGCCGACCGTGCCGAGCATGCCGAACCGGCGGCCGAGGACCGCTCCCACCGCGTCGAGCAGCTGGTCAGCTTTGCCAAGCAGGCGATCGAGGACTTCAAGCAGGAGTTCGCCGACGCCTACGACCTGCGCAAGCGCACCCTGCGCGTGCTGGGCCGCATCACGCAGAAGGACAACATCAAGTTCGACGGCTTGTCGCGCGTCTCGCATGTGACCGACGCGACYGACTGGCGGGTGGAATATCCCTTCGTGGTCCTCACGCCGGACACCGAAGAAGAGATCGCCGGCATGGTCAAGGGCTGTTTTGAGCTGGGCCTGACCATCATCCCGCGCGGAGGCGGCACCGGCTATACCGGCGGTGCCGTGCCGCTGACGCCGATGAGCGCGGTCATCAATACGGAAAAGCTCGAGCAGCTCGGGCCGGTGGAGCAGACCGACCTGCCTGGCGTATCGCACAAGGTCGCGACCATCTTCTCCGGCGCCGGCGTGGTGACGCGCCGCGTGGCGGATGCCGCCGACAAGGCGGGGCTGGTGTTCGCGGTCGACCCGACCTCGATCGACGCCTCCTGCATCGGCGGCAACGTGGCCATGAATGCCGGCGGCAAGAAGGCCGTGCTGTGGGGCACCGCGCTGGACAACCTGGCCTGGTGGCGCATGGTGGACCCGGAAGGCAACTGGCTGGAAGTCACGCGCCAGGACCACAACCTGGGCAAGATCCATGACGTGCCGGTCGCCACATTCGAGTTGAAATGGTCGGATGGCAACCGTGCGCCCGGCGAGAAGCCACTGCGCACGGAAACGCTGGTCATCGAAGGGCGCAAGTTCCGCAAGGAAGGCCTGGGCAAGGACGTGACCGACAAGTTCCTGGCCGGCCTGCCCGGTATCCAGAAGGAAGGCTGCGACGGCATCATCACCAGCGCCCGCTGGATCCTGCACCGCATGCCGGCGCATGTGCGCACGGTCTGCCTGGAGTTCTTCGGCCAGGCACGCGACGCCATTCCGAGCATCGTCGAGATCAAGGACTACCTCGACGCCGAGACGCGCACCCCCGGCGGCGCCATCCTGGCCGGCCTGGAGCATCTGGACGAGCGCTACCTGCGCGCGGTGGGCTATGCCACCAAGAGCAAGCGCAACGCCTTCCCCAAGATGGTGTTGATCGGCGATATCGTCGGCGACGACCAGGACGCGGTGGCCCGCGCCACCTCGGAAGTCATCCGCATGGCCAACGGCAAGAGCGGCGAAGGCTTCGTCGCGGTCAGCCCGGAGGCACGCAAGAAATTCTGGCTGGACCGCTCCCGTACCGCCGCCATCGCCAAGCACACCAACGCCTTCAAGATCAATGAAGACGTGGTGATCCCGCTGCCGCGCATGGGCGAGTACACCGATGGCATCGAGCGCATCAATATCGAGCTGTCGATCAAGAACAAGCTCCAGCTGACCGACGCGCTGGAAGCTTTCTTCGCGCGCGGCAACCTGCCGCTGGGCCGCAGCGACGACGCCAACGAGATCCCCAGCGCCGAACTGCTGGAAGACCGCGTGCAGCACGCCTTGCAGCTGCTGCGCGAGATCCGCTCGCGCTGGACCTATCTGCAGAACCATCTCGACACGCCGCTGGCCACCGCGCGCGCCGCGCTGATCGGCCACGGGCTGGGCCTGCTCGGCCAGGCCTTCGAGGCACGCCTGGCGCAGCAGCCGGACGCCACCGTGTTCCACTTGCTGCAGGACCGCACCATCCGCGTGTCCTGGAAGAGCGAGGTGCGCGCCGAGCTGCGCAATATCTTCAACGGCGGCGAGTTCAAGCCCATCCTCGACGAAGCGCAGAAGATCCACAAGCAGGTGCTGCGCGGCCGGGTTTTCGTGGCGCTGCACATGCACGCCGGCGACGGCAACGTGCACACCAACATCCCGGTCAATTCCGACGACTACGACATGCTGCAGGATGCCCACCGCGCGGTGGCCCGCATCATGGCGCTGGCGCGCTCGCTCGACGGCGTGATCTCCGGCGAGCACGGCATCGGCATCACCAAGCTGGAGTTCCTGACCGAAGACGAGATCGGCGAGTTCCGCGAGTACAAGCAGCGCGTGGACCCGCAGGGCCGCTTCAACAAGGGCAAGCTGTTGCCGGGCGCCGACCTGCGCAATGCCTATACGCCGTCGTTCGGGCTGATGGGACATGAGTCCATCATCATGCAGCAGAGCGATATCGGCGCTATCGCCGACAGCGTCAAGGACTGCCTGCGCTGCGGCAAGTGCAAGCCGGTGTGCGCCACCCACGTGCCGCGCGCCAACCTGCTGTACAGCCCGCGCAACAAGATCCTGGCGACTTCGCTGCTGGTGGAAGCCTTCCTGTACGAGGAGCAGACCCGCCGCGGCATCTCGATCAAGCACTGGGAMGAGTTCKMSGACGTGGCCGACCACTGCACGGTCTGCCACAAGTGCSTSACGCCSTGCCCGGTSAAGATCGACTTCGGCGACGTGTCGATGAACATGCGCAACCTGCTGCGCAAGATGGGGCAGAAGAAGTTCAATCCCGGCACCGCCGCGTCGATGTTCTTCCTCAACGCCACCAATCCGCAGACCATCAACATGACCCGCAAGGTCATGATTGACTGGGGCTTCAAGGCGCAGCGCCTGGGCAACGACGTGCTCAAGAAGTTCGCCAGGAAGCAGGCCGCGCACCCGCCCGCCACGGTGGGCCGCGCGCCGGTGCAAGAGCAGGTGATCCACTTCATCAACAAGAAGATGCCGGGCAACCTGCCCAAGAAGACCGCGCGTGCGCTGCTGGATATCGAAGACAACGAGATCGTGCCGATCATCCGCGACCCGAAGCGGACCTCGCCCGAGACCGAGGCGGTGTTCTACTTCCCGGGTTGCGGCTCGGAGCGGCTGTTCTCGCAGGTCGGCCTCGCCACGCAGGCCATGCTGTGGCATGTCGGCGTGCAGACCGTGTTGCCGCCGGGCTACCTGTGCTGCGGCTATCCGCAGCGCGGCAACGGCCAGTACGACAAGGCCGAGAAGATGGTCACCGACAACCGGGTGCTGTTCCACCGGGTCGCCAACACGCTGAATTACCTCGATATCAAGACCGTGGTGGTGAGCTGCGGCACCTGCTACGACCAGCTTGCCGGGTATGAATTCGACAAGATCTTCCCGGGCTGCCGCATCATCGACATCCACGAATACCTGCTGGAGAAGGGCGTCAAGCTGGAGGGCGTGACCGGTACGCGCTACATGTACCACGACCCCTGCCACACCCCGATCAAGACCATGGACCCGACCAAGCTCGTCAACGAGCTGATGGGCGGCAACGAGGGCGGCGGCAAGATCGAGAAGAACGAACGTTGCTGCGGCGAGTCTGGCACCCTGGCGGTGTCGCGTCCGGACGTTTCCACCCAGATCCGCTTCCGCAAGGAAGAGGAAATGACCAAGGGCGCGGACAAGCTGCGCACCGACGGCTTCGTCGGCGACGTCAAGATCCTGACCAGTTGCCCGTCCTGCCTGCAGGGTTTGTCGCGCTACAACGAAGACGCCACGGTAACGGCGGACTACATCGTGGTGGAAATGGCCAGGCACCTGCTGGGCGAGAACTGGATGCCGGACTACGTGGCCAAGGCCAATTCGGGCGGCATCGAGCGGGTGCTGGTGTGATGGAAGGGGCGAGGGCGGTGAGCACGATGCGCTTCGGCAAGCCTCTGGTTTGCGCCCCTCTCCCGCTTGCGGGAGAGCAGCCGGGGGAGAGGGCGGACGGGCGCCGGCCCGCAGGCTCTCACTCCGTGCAGGCTCCCGCCCTCTCCCCCAACCCAGGGCAGCGGACTGATGCCCCCGGCGTCCCGGGAGTGATCGCATGAACCTCATCCCCGACTGCCCCCTGTGCGAGACCGACGGCGGCGAACTGGCCTGGCGCGGCGAGCGCGCCCGCGTCATCCTGGTCGAGCACGAGCGCTTTCCAGGCTTTTGCCGGGTGGTCTGGAACGGCCACGTGGCCGAGCAGACCGACCTGCCCGAGGACGACCAGGCCTGGCTGATGCGCCTGGTGGCGCGCGTGGAGCGCGCGGTGCGCGAGACCATGTCGCCCGACAAGGTCAACCTTGCCGCTTTCGGCAATATGGTGCCGCACCTGCACTGGCATATCATTCCACGCTATCGCTGGGACACGCATTTCCCCGAAGCCGTCTGGGCGGCCCCGCAGCGCGAGCCCGATGCCGCGCGCCTGGCCGGCCTTGCGCAGCGCCTGCCGGCATTGCGTGCGGCCCTGGCGAAACTGGACGAAGTACGCTGACCCGAGGCGCGGATTGCTGCCGGTTTTTTGGAGTTTCCGGAACCAGCCGGGCAGCGCCGTCTTCTAACACCCGTTGTCTTCATTCACACAAGAGCGGGGCCGGTGGATCAGCCATGGCCCGCCCGCGCGAAAGGTGCCATGTCCACACCGACTTCCGTTACCGTTCCAGGCCCGGCCGTGCCGGCCCGTGCCCTCAAAGTCCAGAGCCGCCTGCGGATGGGCGAGACCTGGGACCTGATCAAGCCTTACTGGATATCCGAGGACCGCAAGGCCGGGCTGGGGCTACTGGCCTTCGTCGTCGCGCTCAATCTCGGCATCGTCTATATCAATGTGCTGCTCAATGACTGGACCCGCGTGTTCTACAACGCGCTGGAGCAGCACGACTACGCCTCCTTCAAGGCGCTGCTGATCCGCTTTTCGTGGATTGCCGGCTTCTTCATCGTGGCGGCCATCTCGCGCCAGTACTACACCATGATGCTGCAAATGCGCTGGCGTACGTGGATGACGGGGCGCTTCATGGACCACTGGCTCAGTCATCAGGCGTACTACCGCATCGAGCAGACCCATACCACTGACAACCCTGACCAGCGGCTGGCCGACGACCTGCGCTCGTTTACCGATGGTGCCCTGACGCTCTCGCTCGGGCTGCTCAATTCGGTGGTAACGCTGCTGTCCTTCGTTGGCATCCTGTGGGCGGTGTCAGGGCCGATCAGCTTCATGCTCGGCGGCAACGAGATCATCATTCCCGGCTATATGGTGTGGTTCGCCATCGGCTACGCGGTGATCGGGTCGCTGATCGCCCACCTCGTGGGCCGGCCGCTGATCGGGCTGAGCTACCAGCAGGAGCGGTACGAGGCGGATTTTCGCTTCACGCTGGTGCGCCTGCGCGAGAACAGCGAGCCCGTGGCGCTGTACCGGGGGGAACCGACCGAACAGGCCGGCCTGCGCTCGCGCTTCGACCGCATTCGCGCCAACTGGAACCAGTTGATGCGTTATACGCGGCGCCTGACCTTCGTCAATTCCGGCTATGCCCAGTTCGCCATCATCTTCCCGCTGATCGTGGCCGCTCCGCGCTACTTCGCCGGCAAGATGACGCTCGGCGGGTTGATGCAGGTGAGTTCGGCATTCGGCCAGGTGCAGGGCGCCCTGTCCTGGTTCGTCGATAACTACGCGACGCTGGTCGGCTRGAAGGCCGCGGCCAACCGGCTGATCGATTTCCGCGACGCCATCCGGGTGGCCGAGCGGCAGGACCAGGAACACACCGGCGTGCGCGATATCGAGGTGGACCAGGCGGATGCCGACGGCATCCGCATCGACACCCTAGCACTGGCGCTGCCGGTGCGCACGGGCAATGGCGGCGAAATCCACCAGCGGCCGCTGGTGGCGCCGTTCTCGCTGGAGATCGGCGCCGGCGAGCGCTGGCTGGTCAGCGGTCCCTCCGGCTGCGGCAAGAGCGTGTTGTTCCGCGCGCTGGCCGGCATCTGGCCATATGGCAGCGGCACGGTAGCCATGCCGCGCGCGGCCAGCTTGCTGTTCCTGCCGCAACGCAGCTACCTGCCGATCGGGTCGCTGGCCGATGCGCTGGCTTATCCCGACGCCGGCACCGCCCACAGCCGCGAGGCTCTGCAGGAGGTGCTGCGCCAGGCCCAGCTCGGCGCCCTGACCGAGCAGCTTGATGTGTTCGACAACTGGTCGCTGCGTTTGTCGCCGGGCGAACAGCAGCGGCTCGCCTTCGCGCGGGCGCTGCTGCAAAAGCCCGACTACCTCTTCCTCGACGAAGCCACCAGCGCGCTCGACGAGGAGACCGAGAGCGCGATGTACCGCCTGATGGTGGAATCGCTGCCCGGCGCGGCGATCATCAGCATCGCCCACCGCAGCACGGTAGCCGCCTTTCATGATCGCCGCCTGCGCTACGTTGCCGCGGACGGCGCGCACTGGAAGACGGAGCAAGATGGGCAAGGCGAGGCGGCTGCGGTAAGCTATCGGGTCGTACACGAAGCGTGAAGGCGGGTGTGGCCGCGATTTGCGGCGCGCCGAAAGCCGCGCGCCACCCATCATGGCAGGCCTCGAAAAAGATACTCCCCACCCCACCGCCCTCACCGTGCACACCCAGTCGCGCGTGCTGGAGGTGGGCTTCGACAACGGTGCCAGCTTCCGGCTGCCCTTCGAGTACCTGAGGGTGAACTCGCCCTCGGCCGAAGTGCAGGGCCACGGCCCGGGCCAGGAAGTGCTGCAGACCGGCAAGCGCGATGTCACCATCGCCGCGGTCGAGCCGGTTGGCAACTACGCCATCCTGATCCGTTTTTCCGACGGTCACGATACCGGCATCTATTCCTGGGAGCTGCTTTACCGCCTGGGCGCAGAGCAGGATGCCATCTGGCAGGCCTACCTGCAGCGCCTGGAAGCGGCCGGGGTCGACCGCGACACCCCGATGGTGGCCGGCGGCGGCCATGCCTGCGGCCATCACTGAGCGCCCCGCGGGCCATTACTGAATTCTGGAGCGAGTCATGAGCGAAACCCACTTCGGGTTCGAGAAGGTCAAGGAAGAAGAGAAGGCCGGCAAGGTGGCCGAAGTCTTCCATTCGGTGGCCAACAAGTACGATGTCATGAACGACCTGATGTCCGGCGGCATGCACCGGCTGTGGAAGATGTTCACCATCGCCCAGGCCGGCGTGCGGCCCGGTTTCAAGGTGCTCGACATCGCCGGCGGCACCGGCGACCTGGCCAAGGCCTTCGCGCGCCAGGCCGGACCTGCCGGCGAGGTCTGGCTGACCGATATCAACGAATCCATGCTGCGGGTGGGCCGCGATCGCCTATTGAACAAGGGCATCGTCATCCCCACCTGCCTGTGTGACGCGGAGCGGATTCCCTTCCCCGACAATTACTTCGATGTGGTCACCGTATCCTTCGGGTTGCGCAACATGACCCACAAGGACSKSGCGCTGGCCGAGATGCGCCGCGTGRTCAAGCCGGGCGGCAAGGTCATGGTGCTGGAGTTCTCCAAGGTGTGGAAGCCGCTGGAAAAGGCCTACGATCTCTATTCGCTGAAGTTCCTGCCGTGGCTGGGGCAGCGCGTGGTACAGGATTCCGATAGCTATCGCTATCTGGCGGAATCCATCAGAATGCATCCAGACCAGGTTTCACTTGTACGTCTTATGGAACATGCGGGCCTGGACAATGTCGAATACTTCAACCTGACGGCAGGAGTGGTAGCACTCCACGTCGGGCGAAAGTACTAGACTGATATAGGCTCACGGAAAAATGAGCGAACTTAACAGGGGAAGCACTGATATGTCGCTATTTCGCGCAAGATTCATGGCGGGTGTGCTGATTGGCACGCTTGCCCTCGGCATGGCGCTGGACGCGAACGCCAAACGCCTCGGCGGGTCTCGCAGCGTTGGCAAGCAATCGTCCGGCGTGACGCAGCGCCAGCAGGCGCCGGCACAGCAATCGCCGAACCAGACGCCCGCGCAGCAGCAACCGGCCCAGCAAGCCGCGCCGGCCGGTGCCGCTGCTGGCGCTGGCGCGGCAGCCGCTGCCGCACCCAAGCGCAACTGGGGAGGCATGCTCGGCGGCATCGCCGCCGGCCTGGGCATTGGCTGGCTGTTGTCGCACTTCGGCCTGGGCGGTGCCGCCATGGGCTTCTTGTCCAACCTGATCCTGATCGCCCTGGTGGCGTTCGTTGCGATCTGGCTGATCCGCAAGTTCCGCGGCGGCGCGAGCCGTCCGCAGCAACCGGCCTATGCCGGAGCGGGTGCTGGTAACGGCCCGGGTGGCATGGGCGGAAGCAACGAGCCGGTGCTGCGCCAGCAAGTGCCTGCCGGCGCACCGAATCCCGTGATGTCCGGATCTGGCGCCGCCTCGCCGCTGCAGTCCGCCGCGCCGGTGATGGCCGGTGCCGCCGCTGCTGCAGCCGTGGCCCAGCCTTGGGGCGTGCCGGCCGACTTCGACACTGAAGCCTTCCTGCGTAACGCCAAGGTTYACTACGTGCGCCTGCAGGCYGCSTGGGAYGCCGGCAATCTCGASGACATCCGYGAGTTCACCACGCCGGAAATGTTTGCCGAGATCAAGATGGACTTGTCCGAGCGGGGCGCCGAGGTCAACAAGACCGACGTGGTCACGCTGGAAGCCGAGCTGCTCGGCATCGAGGACAGCCCGGCCCAGCATCTGGCCAGCGTGCGCTTCTCCGGCATGATCCGTGAAAAGGCCGGCGATCCGGCACAGCCTTTCGCTGAAGTCTGGAACCTGGCGAAGCCGGTGACGGGTAGCGGTGGCTGGCTGCTGGCTGGTATTCAGCAGGTTTCCTGAGTGCTGGGAGTGCTCTGCTGGCCGCTGCACGGCCGGCAGGTGGCATAGAATGGAGGCCCACGTGAAAACGTGGGCTTTTCTTGTTTGTGGGGTGGGGAGATTCTGTTGCTTGGCTTCAAGGGCTTAACTTCAACGTCAAAGGCTTAAAGTCAAAGGCGGTTTCACCACCCCTGCGGGGCGGCGACCTACTTTCTTGTCTTGCCAAGAAAGTAGGCAAAGAAGGCGCGCCGGATGGGGCGAAAGACTCCTCGTCGGCAGRCAAAAAGAGCGGCCGGGGGCCAAACTCGCATCGCCTTAAGGCGATACTCAAACATGGCCCCCTCTTTTCCGCTCTTTTTGCCTGCCGACGAGGCGCCCCATACGGCCTGGTACACCTTGACGGCTCGCTTCGCAGCGCCCCAAGGGCGGGCCACACCGTCCCGCGATGCGAAGCGAGCCGTGTGGGTGTACCGGCCGTATGGGGCGCCTCGGRATCCGGCGRAAAGAGCGGAAAAGAGGGACCCATGTTTGAGTATCGCCTTAAGGCGATGCGAGTTTGGGTCCCGGCCGCTCTTTTCGCCGGATCCCGAGGGGGTGTCGCCCCATCCGGCGCGCCTTTTTTGCCTACTTTTTTGGCAAGACAAAAAAGTAGGTCGCCCCCCGCAGGGGGGTGAAACCGCCTTTGACTTTAGGCTTTTGAAGTTGAAGTTGAAGTTGAAGTTGAAGTTGAATTTAAGCCCTCCTGAAGCCAGAGATCCTTTGACTTAACCCAAAACACCCCAATATCCCCCGGTACCCAGAGCCAAACCAAATTCCGCCAAACGGCAAAGAAACCACCCACCCCCAAACCGGCTCCAACAAGCCAAGCCCCCGAACAACCCTGTATCCCCATCATGCCCATCTTCCCCACCCTCCCTGAATGGCTATCCCATCTCGAATCCGCCCATCCGGTGGGCATCGACATGGGCCTGGCGCGTATCACCCGCGTCAAGGAAGCCCTGGGGCTGCGCATTGATGCCGTGGTGTTCACCGTCGGCGGCACCAACGGCAAGGGCTCCACCTGCGCCATGCTGGAGCGCATCCTGCTGGAGGCCGGCTACAAGGTGGGTTGCCATACCTCGCCGCACCTGATTTCGTTTAACGAGCGCGCCCGCATCAATGGCGAGTTCGCTACCGATGCGCAACTGCTGCCGCATTTCGAGGCGGTGGAGCGCGCGCGCACCAGCTTTGCCGATCCGGTGAGCCTGACGTATTTCGAGTTCACCACGCTGGCGATCATCCATGCCTTCGCCGCGGCAGGGCTCGACGCGATGATCCTGGAGGTGGGGCTGGGCGGCCGGTTGGACGCGGTGAACGTGATCGATACCGATTGCGCCATCTTGACCAGCGTGGACATCGACCATACGCAGTACCTGGGCGACACGCGCGAAAAGATCGGCTACGAGAAGGCCGGTATCTTCCGTCCCGGCGTGCCGGCCATCGTGGCGGACCCGATGCCGCCGAAGTCGGTGATCGAGCATGCCGAGGCCATCGGCGCGGACCTCTGGCTGGTGGGCCGGGATTTCCAGCATCAGGCTGCCAAGGGCCAGGAGCGCCAGCAGTGGGACTGGAGCGGCCGCGAGCGCAAGCTCAACGGGCTGGGTTATCCGGCCCTGCGAGGCGCCAATCAGTTGCTCAACGCCTCGGCCGCGCTGGCGGCGCTGCAGGCCATGCGTCCGCGCCTGCCGGTCAGCGCGCAGGAAGTGCGCAACGGGCTGGCCTTCGTCGAACTGCCGGGGCGCTTCCAGGTCATGCCGGGACGCCCGGCGGTGATCCTGGATGTGGCGCACAATCCGCACGCAGCCGCCACGCTGGGGCAGAACCTCGAGAACATGGGCTTCTTCCGCTACACCTATGCGGTGTTCGGCGCGATGGAGGACAAGGATATCGCCGGCGTACTGCGCCATCTGGCCGACAAGGTCGACCACTGGTGCCTGTGCGACCTGCCGACGCCGCGTGCGGCCAGCGCGGCGGATCTGCTGGAGAAGCTGGAGGAGGGCGGTTTCCATCCCGGCCCCGATGCTACGGCGGCCTGCTTTCCCAGCCCGGAGGCGGCTTACCGGGATGCCCTCGGCAGAGCGACCGAGGATGATAGAATTCTGGTCTTCGGATCGTTCTACACCGTGGCGGGCGTGATGGCATATCGCGCTACCCGGGCAAATTGAGTCGCGCGGCCGCCGGGCAGTTTTCCGGGGCTAACACCGGGGCAAATCGCCGCGCAATCTGAGCGACAATTTCAACGGCCGGTTTCCGGCCGTCGCACCGAACCAATCTATGGGCCTGCTTTCGCTGTTTTCTTCCCGCAAGGGCAACGCCCCGGCACCGGAGCGCACTCGCCGCTCGCGTTCGGATCCGGGTGCAGGCATCGCTTCGTCGCGACGCCTGGCCGAGGAGTACGCAGACGACACGCTCGACCCGGAATTCCCGCAGAAGCAGCGGGCGCGCCGGCGCCTGATCGGCGCCGTGGTGCTGACGGCAGCTGCCGTCATCGTGCTGCCGATCGTATTCGAGACCCAGCCAAGGCCAGTCGTCGACAATATCTCGGTAAAGATCGATGGTGGCCCGGGCGGGGCCGGCGGCAAGGTGAAGCCCGATGCCCGCAAGGCGGATCCGTTGCCGCCCGCGCCGCAATCCAGGCTCGACAGCCAGGCGCTCGATGCCGGCGAGGAACTGGTTGCCGATGCGGCACCGGCCAAGCCTGCCGTCGCGGCAGCGGCGCCTGCCGAGAAGGCCGCGGACAAACCGGTTGTCCGCGCGGATGCCAAGCCCGGCAGCGGCAAGTTCCTGGTATTGATCGGCGCCTTTTCCTCCGAGGTAAAGGCCAAGGAGTGGCTGAGCAAGCTCAAGGCGGGCAAAGTGCCGGCCTACATCGAGAAAAAGACACTGGCCGACGGCGAGCGCGTGCTCTTGCGTGCCGGCCCTTTTTCGGATCGCGATGCGGCTGATGCCGCCGAAAAGCGAGTGCGCGCCGTGGGCCTGACCGCCAAGGTGGTCGAACAGTAATGCCAAGGGCGGGCTGGACCAAACGCCAGCCGCCATACCGGGGCACCGGGGACACCGTATTACGCATGCAGCCGACTTTTTTCGATTACAGCGTTGTTTTCATCCTGATTGCCTCAGGCCTGATCGGCGTGTTGCGCGGGCTGGTGCGAGAGGTGCTCTCGCTGATCGGCTGGGTGGTGGCGTTCCTGGTGGCCTACCATTTCGCGGGTACCGCGGCAGGCTGGATTCCCGAATCGGTACCGGGCGGTCAGCTGGCGCGCAGCGCACTGGGCTTCGGGGTGCTGTTCATCGGCACCGTGATTGCTGCGGCACTTGCCGGTACGGTGTTGGGCCAGTTGCTCGAAAGTACCGGGCTCAAGCCCGCCGACCGCGGCCTTGGGCTGGTGTTCGGGCTTGTGCGCGGCGCACTGGTGGTGATGTTCGTGGTGACTCTGGCCGGGCTCACCAAGCTGCCCGAGGAGGCGTTCTGGCGCGATGCGCTGTCCCGGCCCTACGTGATGGAGGCGATGGAGTCGCTGCGGCCGTGGCTGCCGCCCGAAGTCGCCAAATACGTCAAGACATGACATGAGGCCGGGCAGACCGTCCGGCTGGTAGTACGCAGGCTCTGCCCTACAGGGTGGGGCCGCCCCGATTCAAACGCCTTTCCTGGGAGCTTGGCATGTGCGGTATCGTCGGTGTGGTTTCCTCCACGCCCGTTAACCAATTGATTTACGACAGCCTGCTGCTGTTGCAACACCGCGGACAGGATGCAGCCGGCATCGCTACCGCAAATGGCAGCACCTTCCACATGCACAAGGCCAATGGCCTGGTGCGCGACGTGTTTCGCACGCGCAATATGCGCGGCCTGCCCGGTGCCGCCGGCATCGGCCAGGTGCGTTACCCCACCGCCGGTTCGGCCTCGAGCGAGGAAGAAGCCCAACCGTTCTATGTCAACGCGCCTTACGGCGTGATCCTGGCCCATAACGGCAACCTCACCAACTGGAAGCAGTTGCACGAGGAACTGTTCAGCCGCGACCGCCGCCACATCAACACGCACTCCGATACCGAAGTGCTGCTCAACGTGCTGGCTGACGAGCTGCAACGCGCCAGCAGCGGCCTTGCGCTGGACCCGGCCACGATCTTCAAGGCCGTGGCGGGCATGCACCGCCGTGTGCGTGGCTCGTACGCCATTGCTGCGCAGATCGCCGGCTACGGCATGCTGGCCGTGCGCGATCCGTTCGGTATCCGTCCGCTATGCCTGGGCAGCGTGGAAACGCCGACCGGCAAGGAATGGATGGTGGCATCGGAGTCGGTGGCACTCGAAGGCATCGGCTACAAGCTCGAGCGCGACGTGGCGCCCGGCGAGGCCATCTTCATCGACCTCGACGGCAATCTCTACACCCAGCAGTGCGCCGATAACCCGGTGCTGACGCCGTGTATCTTCGAGTACGTCTACCTGGCACGCCCGGATTCGTGCATCGATGGCGTGCCGGTGTACGACGCGCGCCTGCGCATGGGCGATTACCTTGCCGAAAAGATTCGCACCGAAGTCTCCGCGGGCGATATCGACGTGGTGATGCCGATCCCCGATTCTAGCCGTCCGGCCGCCATGCAGGTGGCCAACAAGCTGGGCGTGAACTATCGCGAGGGCTTCTTCAAGAACCGCTATATCGGCCGCACCTTCATCATGCCCGGCCAGGCGGTGCGCAAGAAGTCGGTGCGCCAGAAGCTCAACGCCATGGGTGTGGAGTTCAAGGGCAAGAACGTGCTGATCGTGGACGATTCCATCGTGCGCGGCACTACCTCTTTCGAAATCGTGCAGATGGCCCGTGACGCCGGCGCCAACAAGGTGATCTTCGCCTCGGCCGCGCCGCCGGTGAAGTTCCCCAATGTGTACGGCATCGATATGCCCACGCGCAGCGAGCTGGTCGCCTACGGCCGCAGCCACGAAGAGATCGCCAGGATCATCGGCGCCGACAAGCTGGTCTACCAGGATGTCGAAGCGATGAAGCAGGCGGTGCGCGACATCAACCCGGCGCTGAAGGACTTCGATGCATCGTGCTTCGATGGCCGCTACATCACCGGCGATATCGACGAAGCCTACCTGGAGCGCCTGGAAACCGCGCGCAGCCAGGCCGATCGCGACGGCACCGGTGGCCTCGGTGACGGCGAGCGCTCGCAGCTGCACTTGCAGCGCTCGGGCGGTAACGAGTAAGACGCGGCGCACCCGCGGCATACCCGCGGAGTTGACGCAGGGCGGGGCCCGGCCGTAACATTGCCGGGCGTCGATTTGATTGTCAGCTTGCGGACGCGGGTCCTGCCGGAGTTTGGTTCTTATCCCGGAACAGGAAATTGCCCGTCACAGGGAAATGCCCGAAACAGCTAAAGCGGAACACCGGCTTACCGGTTGTGCGCAGCAAAGGCACAATGGCAAGCCGRCTTCCCGCCGCAGCGCGGGGCCTATCCCCAGAACACAAGCAGCCCGTCGATTCGGCCCCCGGCCAATGATCGTACGGGCTTTTTTATTGCTGCCGCCAGTGCGCGGCCAGGCTCACCTCTTACACAGATAACCGCGCGGGTACTACCGCCTCCCCATCATGAACGAACCGCTTCCTCTCGACTCCCTCGACATCGATACGCTCGGCGTGCGCGCCGGCACCATGCGCAGCGAGTTCATGGAGCACTCGGAGGCGATGTACCTGACCTCCAGCTTCTGCTTCAACAGCGCTGCCGAGGCCGCCGAACGCTTCGCCAATTCGGAAACGGGATTTACGTACTCGCGATTCACCAATCCCACCGTGGCCATGTTCCAGAGCCGCCTGGCCGCGCTGGAAGGGGCCGAGGCCTGCATGGCGACCGCGTCCGGAATGAGCGCGATCATGTCGGTGGTGATGTCGTCGATGCAGGCGGGCGACCACCTGGTCAGCTCGCGCGCCATCTTCGGCTCGACCATGACGCTGTTCTCCAATATCTTCGCCAAGTTTGGCGTCGAGACGACCTTCGTCGATGGCACCGACCTGGCGGCTTGGCGCGCGGCGGTCAAGCCGAACACCAAGTTGTTCTTCCTGGAGACGCCGTCCAACCCGTTGACCGAAGTGGCCGACATTGCCGCGGTGGCGGACATCGCCCACAACGCTGGCGCGCTGCTGGTGGTGGATAACTGCTTCTGTTCGCCGGCCCTGCAGCAGCCGATGAAGTTCGGCGCCGACATCGTGGTGCACTCGGCCACCAAGCATATCGATGGGCAGGGCCGCGTGCTGGGCGGCGCGGTGCTAGGCACGCACGATTTCATCATGGGCAAGGTTTTTCCCTTCGTGCGCACGGCCGGCCCCACACTGTCGGCCTTCAATGCGTGGGTGCTGCTAAAGGGCATGGAAACGCTGGCGATCCGCATGGAACGCCACAGCGCCAGCGCGCTGGCGCTGGCCGAGTTCCTGGAGTCGCATCCGGCCGTGGCGCGCGTGTATCACCCGGCGCTGAAATCCCATCCGCAGTATGAAGTCGCCCAGCGCCAGCAGAGCGGCGGCGGTGCCATCGTGTCGTTCGAACTCAAGGGCGAGACGCCGGAGCAGCAGCGCGCCAATGCCTGGCGCGTGATCGACAACACCCGCCTGTGCTCGATCACCGGCAACCTTGGCGACACGCGTACCACCGTGACCCATCCCTACACCACCACGCATGCACGCGTCAGCCCGGAAGCCAAGGCCGCGGCGGGCATCGGCGAAGGGCTGATCCGGCTGGCGGTGGGGCTGGAGTCGGTGGCGGACCTGAAGGCAGACCTGCTGCGCGGCCTGCAGGACTGAGGCAGCCACGGCTGCCGCGATGGCGGCCGTGGCGATAGCAGATAGGCAAGGGCCGCCCAGGCGCCTTGGCGCGCCGGCGCCGCTGCTGTCCACTGGTGAATGCGAGGCGGCCCCGCCAATGCGACAGGATGGCGGTGACCGGCTGGGATGGCAGGACGTTCCCCGGCCGGCGTTCAGCGCAGCAAGCGCCGGCGTAGCAGCATCAGCGCGACCACCAGGGCCACTGCCGCGTAAGCGCCGAGCACAATCAGGTGCAGCGCCAGGTTGTCGATTGGACGCCCGAGCATGATGGGGCGGATCAGGGCCACCGCGTGCGCCAGTGGCAGCACCTGGGTGGCGGCTTGCGCCCCCGCGGGCAATTGCTCCAACGGGAAGAATACGCCGGAAAGCAGCAGCATCGGCGTCATCACCAGCGTCTGGTAGAACATGAAGAAGTCGTAGCTGGGCGCAAGCGCGGTGACGATCATGGCCAGGCTGGCGAACGCGATGCCGGCCAGCACGATCACGGGCAACGCCAGCAGCGCTCCCGGCAACCGCGCATAGCCGAGCGCGCCCGCCACCAGCATGATGGCAAGGCCCGACAGCACGGCTTTGCTGGCGGCCCACATGATCTCGCCCAGGACCACATCGCCCAGTGTCAGTGGCGCGTGCATGATGGCTTCCCAGGTGCGCTGCACATGCATGCGCGAGAAGGCGGAATACATGGACTCGAAGCTCGCCGACATCATTACGCTCGACGCCGTGGTGCCGGCCGCGAGGAAGGCGATGTAGGGCACGCCGTTGACCTGCCCGACCAGCAGGCCAAGACCGAGGCCGAGGCCGAACAGGTAGATCATCGGATCGGCCAGGTTGCCGATCATGGAGGGGATCGCCAGCTTCTTCCACACCATGAAGTTGCGGTACCAGACCATGGTCCAGTTGCGCATGTTCATCGGCAGCAGCGGCTGCGGGTAATGCTGCCGCTGCATGGGGGCATGCCGCGGCGCGGCGGCGGCCGGCGCGGCTGCGGGGCGGGGGTCTTGTTCGCTCATGTTCAGTCCGTTGTCGGTCCCGGGTCAGTCGCGCATCTCGCGGCCAGTCAGCTTGAGGAAGACGTCTTCCAGGTTGGCGGGTCGATGCAGGTAACGCACGCCGGTCCGGCCATGCAGGGCGGCCAGCAGCGGCGCCGGTTCCTTCACATAGCAGAACAGCGTCTCGCCGCTCATCTCGGTACGCGTTGCGAGCGGGTGCAGTTCGCCGCGCAAGGGGGCGAGGTTGTCGCCATACACTTCCACCACATCGCAGCCGATCTGGCTGTCGATCAATTCATGCGGCTTGCCTTCGGCGATCTTGCGGCCGCTGTCGATTACGCACAGGTAGTTGCACAGGCGCTCGGCCTCCTCCATGAAGTGCGTGGTCAGCAGGATGGTCTTGCCRCTGGCCAGCAGCGACTTGAGGCGTTCCCAGATCAGGTGGCGCGCCTGGGGGTCGAGCCCGGTGGTGGGCTCGTCCATCACCAGCAGGTCGGGGTCGTTGATCAGCGCGCGCGCCACCGTCAGGCGCCGGCGCATGCCGCCCGAGAGGTCCCGCACTTGCGCCCCGGCACGGCTTTCGAGCCGTGCGAACTCCAGCAGTGCGGGCACGCGGCGTTCGATTTCGGCGCGCTCCAGGCCGAAGTAGCGGCCAAAGATGCGCAGGTTCTCCACCACGGTGAAGTCGGGGTCGAGGTTGTCGAACTGCGGTACCACGCCCACGCGCATGCGGGCCTGCGGCGCGCGCTCCGGAATTGGCTCGCCGCATAGCGTGAGCGTCCCCGAGGCCGGCGTGGTCAGGCCCAGCAGCAGGCGCAGCGTGGTGGTCTTGCCGGCCCCGTTCGGGCCCAGCAGGCCGAAGCACTGGCCGCGTTGCACGCTCAGGCTGAGATCGTCGACCACGACCGTTTCGCCGTATTGCTTGCTTACATTGCGTAGTTCGAGAATGGCAGTCAAGGCAGGAACGAGGGTGAGGTGCGCCACGGGCGCAATATCCGCCATTATGCAGGCAGTGGCGCGGATGCTTTGTGGCGCATTGCAGCAAGAATTCGCGGATGCGGTTATCTTGCCGGTTCGCTGCCGCAGCGCATGGCCAGGGAACTGGCCGAGAGGGCAGGAGCGCAAGACAACGAACCGAAGCAAACCATGGAGACAAGACAATGAGTGCGCAAGACACACTGGCCCAGTGGCAGGAAGCTGAGCGCGTCGCGCGTGCGCGGCTGGGCGAGCCCGGCGTGGCGACGCTGGCGCAGTTGAGCGAGCGTGCCGGGCTGCAGTTTTTCGAGGATATGATGGCCGGCAAGCTGCCGGGCGCGCCGATCGCGCAACTGATGGACTTCGTCCCTGTGGAGTTCGAGGCAGGGCGCTTCGTATTCCAGGGCACACCCGGCGCGCAGCATTACAACCCGATCGGTAGCGTGCACGGCGGCTACGCCGCGACCTTGCTCGATTCCTGCGTGGGTTGCGCTGTCCACACCATGTTGCCGGCGGGCAAGGGCTATACCACCCTGGAACTGAAGGTGAATTATGTGCGCCCGCTGACTACCAAGACCGGTCCGATCCGCGCGGAGGGCAAGGTCATCAGCCTGACCACGCAGATCGGCATTGCCGAGGGCCGCATCATCGACACGCAGGGTAAGCTGTACGCTTACGCCACCACAACCTGCCTGGTATTCCCAATGCCGGCAGGCTGATGCGGGCAACAGCTACGCATGAATGCAAGGGGGGGCAAGGCGGAAGGGAATAGCACCATGCGCTAAAGACGTACGCATGCATTTCGCCGGCCGTACTCGATCCTGGCGGAAAGATGGGCAGGGCGGTATCAGGGCCGGTCGACGAATGTCGGGCCCGTTAAGGGCCCGACAGCCAACGGCGCTGCTAAAACGACAAAATCCGCCAGGCGTGGCTGGCGGATTTTATGCAGCCGGCGGCAGATCGCGTCTGAGCGCGTTCGCCGCTTGCGGTGCCGAAATCAGTACATCTTCTTCGGCAGCATCTGCATGCGCAGACGCTTGCGAAGGCGCGATTCCGCGGCTTTCTTCTTGCGCTTGCGCTCGGTCGTGGGCTTCTCGTAAGCGGTACGGCTCTTGAGTTCAACGATCAGGCCGGTCTGGAGGATGGCCCTACGGAAACGCCGCATTGCAACTTCAACGGGCTCACCGGGTTTCAAGACGATCTTAGTCAATTCTGTCCTTTAGCATTGCCGCAAAGCGGCGGGTTCAAACGGGGGAAACATTGGCCGCTTCAGGACCCTTCTTGCCCTGTTGCGACTGGTATTGCACTCGCTGGTTATCTTGCAGCGGAGCACCCCCGCGAACCTGAGAGATGTGGACGAACAAGTCCTTGCCACCAGCGTCCGGGGTGATGAAGCCAAAACCCTTCTGGGCGTTGAAGAACTTGACGGTACCAGTTTCCATGGAAAAATCCTTTTTTGAGCGCAAAGAATGCGCCCACTTGCTTTTACACGTTTACGTAAACGCTGTCAAGAAAGCTTGCTGAAAACGCTTTGCAAATCCACGAGAGTGGCGTATAGTACGCCCCTCTGACGCGGGGTGGAGCAGTTGGCAGCTCGTCGGGCTCATAACCCGAAGGTCGCAGGTTCAAGTCCTGCCCCCGCAACCAGGCGATATTCTACTCAAAAGTCCGCCAGTAGTCCGGCGGGCTTTTTTGTTTTGCGTGCCTGCGCCTTTTGCGTCACCGGGACGTCTACACGTATCAGTCAGTGCTAACAAGTGCCAACAGGCGCCATCAGGCGCCATCAGGCACAGACCATCGCCAGCCAGCCCGCCGCCGCACAGGCGCCCACCCAGGAAAGCACCACGGCCGCGATCGTCGACCACTTCATGGGCGGCCTTCCGCAGGCGAGGGATTTGTGGGTTCCGGACGTTTCATTACGCATCTCCTCAAGCCCCTTCAAGCCGCCTGCGCGCTGACGGCAACGGCTGGCTCATCCATGGCGGGCAACGTGATCACGAATCGCGCCCCCCCTGCACTGCCGCTGTCCAGCCCGACCTGGCCGCCATGCAGCAGCGCGATGCGCCGCACGATGGCCAGCCCCAGGCCGAAGCCGCCCGTGTGCCGATTGCGGCTGGAATCCGGCCGATGGAAAGGCTCGAAAATGCGGGCGCGTTCCTCCGGCACCACGCCGGGCCCGTCGTCCTCCACCGTCAGGCACAGGGTGCCAGCGGCATCCGTCTCGGCGCGCAACTGGATGGCGCTGCGCGCATAGCGGGTGGCGTTGCGGCACAGGTTGAGGAGCGCCCGCGCCACCTGCCGAGGATCGCAGACGTGGTGTGGCAGGGGACCACTGGCGAGCACGGACAGGGTCAGCTTGTGGTCGGCCACCTCGTTGGCGACGCTGGCCGCCACGCTGTCGATCAGCTCGCCGACCGAAACCCGCATCAGCATCATCGGGGCCGCACCCTGCTCGAGCTGGCCGAGCGTCAGCAACTCGGTGACCAGTTCATCAAGCTCGCGCACGTCGCGGCGCAGGTCTTCCAGGCGCTGGGCCTGACGTGCCTGCTCTTCCTCGCCGGCGCCGGCCGACTGCAACAGCGCAATGCCAAATTCAAGCCGGGCGATCGGTGTCTTCAGCTCGTGCGAGATGCCGTGCATCATTTCCCGCTGGTGCACGATCGACGCTTCGATCTGCTCCGCCATTTCATTGAATTGCATTGCCAGCTCCGAGATATTGGAGCGCCTGGGCAGGTCGGCGCGGGTTGACAGCTTGCCGCGGCCGAAATCCCTGGCCGCCTGCTGCAGCTTGTCCAGGTCGCGCCAGTGGTACCAGACCCATGCCACGATCGAGAGCAGCGTGGCGAAAGCAATCAATGCATAGGCCACCACGTCGACGTTGGTGTTGTCCACGTCCACGCTGTGCGCATGCAGTACCTGCCCGTCGCGCAGCGGCAGGTAATAGTCCTTGGCATCGTAGCTCAGCACCAGCTTGCCGTCGGCGATATCCTGGCGCTGGCGCGCATCCAGCCGGCTCAGTTCGGCGGCGTCGGCCAGCTTGAACCGTTCGAGCGCATGCGCCTGGAGCTTTTCCAGCGCGCCCTTGCGCAACTCGCCCGGGTGCTGGGCGAGGTATTCGGACAGGACGAACGCATAACCCTGACGATTCACGCGTTCGCTCTCGGTGAATTGCTCGTGGAACAGCGGAATGAAGGTGTAGTTGATGGCGACCACCGCCGCGGCGGCAGCCAGCATCACCAGCAAATAGAGCTTCAGTAGCGAGCGGACCATTCATTCCTCCCATGCCGATGGGCTGAACAAGTAGCCGCGGCCCCAGATGGTCTTGATCTTGTGCGGCTCGGGCGAAGCGTCCTCGAAGCGGCGGCGCAGCCGGGAGATGCCAGAGTCGACGGTCCGGTCGATGCCGTCGAATTCGATGCCGCGCAGCTCCTTGAGGATGTCGTCGCGGCTCAGTACGGTGCCGGCGGCGCGTGCCAGGATCAGCAGCAGGTTGAACTCGGTGGTCTTCAGGTCCACTTCCTGTCCGCGCCAGGTGACCTGCCGGTTAGGCGGTGAAATCACCAGCGCGCCGAATACTAGTTCGTGGTCCCTTTGCATTGGCGTGGCGGGCACGGCGACCCGCTCGGCGGCGGCGCGCCGCAGCAGGGCGCGGGCCCGCGCTACCAGCAGCCTGGGCTCGATGGGCTTGACCACATAGTCGTCGGCGCCGATCTCCAGCCCCGCCACCTGGTCGTAGGTGTCCACGCGCGCAGTCAGGATCAGCACGGGCACGCGCGAGAAGGCGCGAATGCCGCGGCAGACTTCCATGCCGTCCATGTGGGGGAGCATCAGATCGAGGATGACCAGGGCGGGCCGGTGGGCCTGGACGGCCGCTACCGCGATATCGCCGCGCCGCACCACCTCCACCGTGAACTCGTAATTGCTCAGGTACTCGCTGACAAGTTGCGCAAGGCGGTCATCGTCCTCGACCAGCAATACCTTGTACTTGGCCATGGCGTCGTTCATGACAGGCTTCCCAGGGGCCGAAAAACGCCGATTCTATCCGGCCAGCGGCCCGCGTTGGGGGCCGGAGACGCTTCCGGACAAATTTGCACATTTGAACAAGATTTCGCTCTATTTCAGGACAGACATCGCGGCGTGCCGTCCCTAATCTGCGTGCTTCGACATCAAGGCGGAGCATCGGTGGAACAGCAAACAAGACAACAGGGGCAAGCGCCAGGCAAGCCAGCGCGTTTCGGCATGAGTCCGGTCAACTACGCCTTCTGAGGAGAGCGCCATGATGTGGGATTGGCACGCCAGCCCGGCAGCGCGGGATCTTGCTGTCCGGCCGCATGTCTGCGACATACGCCTGCCCGGCGTCGACAGCCTGTTACTGACCGGCGCCACCGGCTTTATCGGCGGCAATGTGATGGTGGCCGCCATCAATGCCGGCCTTGCGCGGCGCTTGCTCTGCCTGGTGCGGGGCAGCGATACGGCAGACGCGCTGGCACGCCTGCGCGAGAACGCCGTCCAGTGCGGCCTGCTGCGCAGCCGCGTGAACTGGCTCACGGAGGATAACGTGCTGCTCGGCGCGCTGGACAGCGATTTCCCGCCCGCCGTCGTGGCTCGGCTGTCAGGTGTCTCGCAGGTGATCAACTGCGCGGCGATGGCCTCGTTCTCGACAGACCCGCAGGTCACGCGCATCAACGTGCGAGACACGCTGCGCTTTGCCTCTCGCTTTGCCGGCAGTACCGCCCTGCGGCGTTTTGTCCATGTCGGTACCGCGATGGCTTGCGGCACGCAGCGCGGTACCAGGGTTTCGGAGCAGGATGCCGGGCATGACGACACCAGCCACCTGGTGCCCTACACGCGCAGCAAGCAGGAAGTGGAGGTGCTGCTGCGCCGAAGCCTGCCGGACCTGCCGCTGGTGGTGGCGCGGCCCTCCATCGTGGTCGGGCACACCGTGCTGGGCACGCAGCCGTCGGCCAGCATCTTCTGGCTGTTCCGGATCATCCACCAGGCGCGCCGCTATACCGCCGGCCCGCATACCCGCATCGACGTGATCTCGGCGGACGACTGCGCGCAGGCCTTGTTGCGGCTGGCGGTCAAGCCCGGCCTGCGCTTCGATGCCTACCATCTTTCTGCGGGCGCGCGCGCACCGACCATCGCGCAGGTGGTAGCCGCCATGGATGAGGCCGCCGCGAGCGAGGACGCGCCGGCTTACCGCAAGTGCCCGGCCAGCGAGCTTCCGGCCCTGGCGCTGGATGTGGCGCGTACCGAGCGCATCAGCAACCGCCGCCTGATCGAACGTGCCCTGCGGCTGTATGYGGGCTTTGCCGAACTCGGCTATGTGTTCGACAACCGGCGCATCCGGGAGGAGATCAATTTCGAGCCGTTGTCGATTACCGATTACGTCAGCGAGTGCATGCGTACCTCGCGCGGGGTTGGCATCCTTGAACAAATGAGCTGGGACTTCAAGTCATGATTGCCGCGCGCTCCACGTTCGTCATGCTCTGGTGACGTGATTCAGGCGGTACTTGTCTGCGGCGGCTGCGTTTCGCCAACCCGGCTTCGCCGACTGCTTCAACTGTCGAACCTGCCCGGCACGCCGCCCGTGGCGTGCCGTACGATGCGGCGCCTGTAGAAGTGTTACTCTTTTGAGTGATACCCAACAGGAGATCACCGTGAGCCGCAAAACCCCCATCGAGCGCTATCGGAACATCGGTATCAGCGCGCACATCGACGCCGGCAAGACCACCACCACCGAGCGCATCCTGTTCTACACCGGGGTCAATCACAAGATCGGCGAGGTCCATGACGGTGCGGCTACCATGGACTGGATGGAGCAGGAGCAGGAGCGCGGCATCACCATCACCTCGGCCGCCACCACGGCGTTCTGGAAGGGGATGGCCGGCAATTATCCTGAACATCGCATCAATATCATCGACACTCCCGGACACGTGGACTTCACCATCGAGGTGGAGCGTTCCATGCGCGTGCTCGATGGCGCCTGCATGGTCTACGACGCGGTGGGCGGCGTGCAGCCCCAGTCGGAAACCGTCTGGCGCCAGGCGAACAAGTACAAGGTGCCGCGTATCGCCTTCGTCAACAAGATGGATCGCGTCGGCGCGGATTTCTTCCGGGTGCGATCGCAGATTGCCGACCGGCTCAAGGGCACGCCGGTGCCGATCCAGGTGCCGATCGGCGCCGAGGATGGTTTCCAGGGCGTGATCGACCTGGTCAAGATGAAGGCCACCGTCTGGGACGACACCAGCCAGGGGCTTCACTTCGAGTATCGCGAGGTACCGCCCGAACTGCTGGAGGTCGCCAGGGAATGGCGCGAGAAGATGGTCGAGGCCGCGGCGGAGGCCAGCGATGAACTCCTGCACAAATACCTCGGCGGCGAGCCGCTGACGGAAGACGAGATCAAGGCTGCCCTGCGCAAGCGCACCGTCGCCAACGAGATCGTGCCGATGCTGTGCGGCAGCGCTTTCAAGAACAAGGGCGTGCAGACGCTGCTCGACGCGGTGATCGACTACTTGCCGTCGCCGGCGGACGTGCCCGCGATTCTCGGCCACACCGTGGACGACAAGGAGGCGGAGCGCCATCCCAATGACGACGAACCGTTCGCCGCCCTGGCATTCAAGATCATGACCGACCCCTTCGTCGGGCAACTGATCTTCTTCCGCGTCTACTCTGGCGTGGTGAATTCGGGCGACACGGTGTACAACCCGCTCAAGGAAAAGAAGGAGCGGCTCGGGCGCATCCTGCAGATGCATGCCAACGTGCGCAGCGAAATCAAGGAAGTGCGCGCGGGCGATATTGCCGCGGCGGTCGGGCTCAAGGAGGCCACCACCGGCGACACCCTGTGCGACCCCGACCATGTGATCATCCTTGAGCGCATGAGCTTCCCGGATCCGGTGATCTCCCAGGCGGTCGAGCCCAAGACCAAGGCCGACCAGGAAAAGATGGGCCTGGCGCTGAATCGCCTGGCGCAGGAAGACCCGTCGTTCCGCGTGCATACCGATGAGGAATCGGGCCAGACCATTATCTCGGGTATGGGCGAGTTGCACCTTGAGATCCTGGTGGACCGGATGCGGCGCGAGTTCGGCGTGGAGGCATCGGTCGGCAAGCCGCAGGTGGCATATCGTGAGACCATCAAGCAGGCAGCGAAGGACGTCGAAGGCAAGTTCGTCAAGCAGTCAGGCGGGCGCGGCCAGTATGGCCACGTGGTGCTCGATCTGGAGCCGCAGGCGCCGGGCAAGGGCTACGAGTTTGTCGACGCCATCAAGGGCGGGGTGGTGCCGCGCGAATTCATTCCCGCCGTCGACAAGGGCATCCGCGAAACGCTGGCATCGGGCGTGCTGGCCGGCTACCCGGTGGTGGACGTGAAAGCCACGCTGGTATTCGGCTCCTATCACGACGTCGATTCGAACGAGAATGCCTTCCGTATGGCGGGCTCGATGGCATTCAAGGAAGGCATGCGCCGCGCCAAGCCGATCCTGCTCGAGCCGATGATGTCGGTGGAAGTGGAAACGCCGGAAGAATTCACCGGCAACGTGATGGGCGACCTGTCCTCGCGCCGGGGCATCGTGCATGGCATGGAGGATATCGCGGGCGGCGGCGGCAAGCTGGTGCGCGCGGAGGTGCCGCTGGCCACCATGTTTGGCTACTCGACGTCGCTGCGTTCGCTGACCCAGGGGCGCGCCACTTACACGATGGAATTCAAGCACTACACGGAAGCACCGGCGAGCGTGGCCGAAGCGGTCATCAACAGCCGGCACACGCGCTAGCTTGCGGTGGCCCATTGCCCCCTGGGAGGCTGTGCGGGGCAATGGGATCGATGCGCCGTCTTTCGCTTGCCGCTTGTGCCGCAGGCTTGAAATGGCGCGTGTCATTTGCGGCCGTCCATGCGGCCGGTTTGGATTTGCCGCGGGCAAGCCGCGGCAAGGTCGGGGCGGCCCATGTGTCACGCCCTGCGCAGCCGCGCGCCTCGCGGCATCCGTCCGACTCGATGGGAGAGTGCGATGGCTAAGCATTTGTTTCCTCAATTTCCCGCCGATGAGCAACGCGAGGTTGTAACCCTCTGCGAACGGCTCGGCTTCGCTCCGGAAGACTTCGAGATCAAGGACGAGGGTTCCGAGCCGGCCAATGGCGGCGTGAGGCGGCGGCAGGTCAGTGTCCGGCGGCTGGCGACGGAGGCCCAGAGCATGTATGACGCAAGCGAGGGTCCGGGCTGGATCGGGGAGTTCGAGAGCGACCTCGAGTGCGGCTTGTTCGGGCAGGCACCGAGGCAGGCGCGGGCATAGCCACCGCAGGCTCGCGCGCCGCATCTGTTGGCGAGGGCACAGACGCGTGTGGGGCGGATGGCGCATAAAGGGCGCTTCGGGCAGTGGGGAGACTGCAATGAAGCGCATGATCCGGATTGGGCTGTGGTCGTTGACGGGCGTCTGCGTCCTGGCGGCGGGCGTGGTGCTGGTGGGCGTGCTGGCAGGGGAGCGAAAGGGCGCGCGCATCGTGAGCGTGCCCGTCGTGTCCCTGGCTTATCGCGACGATGCCCAGGCGCTGGCGAGAGGCAAGTACCTGTATGAATCGCGGGGTTGCATGGATTGCCACGGCGCCAGCGGCAAGGGCCGTGTCTTTATCGACGATCCTGGCGGCCTGTATGTGCGCGCGCCCAACTTGACCAGCGGCAGCGCCGTCATCGGGCGCTATCGGGAAGCGGATTGGGTGCGGGCTATCCGCCATGGCGTGGCCCCGTCGGGGCGAGCTCTGATGGTGATGCCAAGCGAGGACTACAACCGCCTCAGTGATGACGACCTGGGTGCGCTTGTTGCCTATGTCCGCAGCTTGCCGCCGCTGCCGGGCGAGGTGGCGGAGGTGCGGCTCCCATGGATGGTCCGGGCGTTATATGGGTTTGGCCTCGTCAAGGATGCCGCCGAGAAGATCGATCATGGGTTGCCGCCCGCGCGGCCGATGACCGCTACGGTATCGCCGGAGTACGGCGCTTACGTGGCGAATGCCTGCCTCGGCTGCCACGGCGCAGGCTTGCGCGGCGGCAAGATCCCCGGGGCGCCGCCAGACTGGCCGCCGGCCGCCGACCTGACTCCCGCGGGCAGTGCGATGGCGCGCTATGACGCGCCGGAGAAGTTCGTCGGCATGATGCGCAGCGGCTTGCGTCCGGACGGGTCGCCGGTCAGCCGGGTCATGCCGTTCGATTCGTTTGGGCGCATGGACGATGTCGACCTGGGCGCTCTCTACCTGCATTTGAAGGCGCTGCCAGCGCAGAGTGCGAGCCGCTGAGCGCGGCGCCGGGAGGGGATTCCCGCGGTACAAATGGCGCCGTAAAAATGGAAAAGGCCCGCAATTTCTTGCGGGCCTTTCACATTCTTTGGCTCCCCGAGCTGGGCTCGAACCAGCGACCTGCGGATTAACAGTCCGTCGCTCTACCAACTGAGCTATCAGGGAACAGCTGAGAAAAGGATTGTAACCAGTTTCTCTTTTATTCGTCAACATCTGTGCAGTAATTTTTTACTGCCGGTGCTGCGAAACTTCTGGTTCCACCCCGGTGATCTGAGGCAGGGCCACATTATAGGTGGTGTTTTGGGTCTGTGCCATAAAAAATCGCCCCGGAGGGCGATTTTTTTGACGCTTGCTGCGTCCACCTGCGCGGCGCGGCGCCCGGCTTAGTCGAACACCGGCGAATCGACGCCGAGGATCTTGTGCAGCTTCGGCGAGGTAGTGGTGTACTGCATGTGGATCTTCTTCTCGGGGAAGATATAAGGCGCGGCGCCAAAGGCGGCCAGCGCGGCCTCGTGGAAGCCCGAGAGGATCAGCTTCTTCTTGCCGGGGTAGGTATTGATATCGCCTACCGCGAAGATGCCGGGGATGTTCGTCTCGAACTTCTCCGTGTCCACCTTGATCTGCTTGCGCTCAAGGTCCAGGCCCCACTCCGCAATGGGTCCGAGCTTGGGCGACAGGCCGAAGAACACCAGCAGGTCGTCCAGCGGCAGGCGGCGCGTGACGCCGTCTGCGCCCGTCACCTTGATCTCGGTCAGCAGGCCATCCTTTTCCTCGTAGCCACTGATCTGGCCCACGACGAATTGCATCTCCATCTGCTCGCACAATTCC
>NZ_JBFTLX010000133.1:0-18698 GCF_056396665.1 Cupriavidus sp. 05T313
TGATGGAACTCCGTAAGTTGACGCTGATTCGGTGAATTCGGTATTGCATGGGCGCCCGTCAGGCGGCCGCCCGCTGCTCCAGCACCTCGAAGGCCGGCAGTGTCTTGCCCTCCAGGAATTCCAGGAAGGCGCCGCCACCTGTCGAGATATAGCCGACCTGCTCCGCGATACCGTACTTGGCGATGGCCGCGAGCGTATCGCCGCCACCGGCGATCGAGAACGCCTTCGATGTGGCAATGGCTTCGGCCAGCACCCTCGTGCCATTGCCGAACTGGTCGAACTCGAACACACCCACCGGCCCGTTCCACACGATGGTGCCGGCAGCCATGAGCTGCCTGGCCAGTTGCGCTGCCGTGTCCGGGCCGAGATCCAGGATCATGTCGTCGTCCGCCACGTCTTCCGCACGCTTCACAGTGCCGGCGGCAGTGGCGCTGAACGTCTTGGCGCACACTACGTCCACCGGAATGGYCACCGCCGCGCCGCGCGCGGCCATCATGCCGATGATGGCGCGGGCTTCCGCCACCAGGCCCGCCTCGGCGAGGGAATTGCCGATCTTCAGGCCAGCCGCCAGCATGAAGGTATTGGCGATCCCGCCCCCCACGATCAGCTGGTCGACCTTGGCGGCCAGGGATTTGAGGATGGTGAGCTTCGTCGAAACCTTGGAGCCCGCCACGATGGCGACCAGCGGGCGCGCCGGCTGGCCCAGCGCACGGCCCAGCGCGTCGATCTCGGCGGCCAGCAGCGGGCCCGCGCAGGCCACTGGCGCGTATCTGGCGATGCCGTGGGTAGTTGCCTCGGCGCGGTGGGCGGTGCCGAAGGCGTCGTTGACGTAGATGTCGCACAGCCTGGCCATCTTCTGGGAGAGTTCCTCGCAGTTGGACTTCTCGCCCTTGTTCTCGCGGCAGTTCTCCAGCAGCACCACGTGGCCGGGCGGAACATCGAAGCCGCCGTTGACCCAACCGGCCAGCAGCGGCACCTCGCGCCTCAGCAGCGCCGAGAGGCGGCGGCGCACCGGCGCGAGGCTTTGGCGCGGATCGGGCTCGCCCTCCACCGGCCGGCCCAGGTGGGAAGTCACCATGACCGACGCGCCGGCTTGCAGGCAGGCTTCAATGGCGGGCACGGAGGCGCGGATGCGGGTGTCGTCGGTGATCTCGCCCGCGGCGTCCCGGGGGACGTTGAGGTCGGCACGGATGAAGATGCGTTTGCCGGTGAGGTCGCTGCCGGTGAGCAAGGACGATAGGGTCTGTACTTTACCGATGGGGGGCATGGTGTGGGTCCTGGCGGATGTGGTAGGCGTGTGGTTATCTGGTCTCTGCGCGGTTTGATCCATCGTGGGTCTGCTTCGCTCTCCCTGCCCGACTCAGGCCAGCATCCGGCGCGCGGGCGCAAGCAGCGCCGGCACGTCTTCCAGCGAATCGATCACCGCATCGCCACCCAGCGCGGCAACGCCGCCGGGGCCGGCATAGCCGTACCGCACCAGGAAGACCGGCATGCCCGCCGCGCGCGCCGCGGCCACGTCAACCGCCGAATCGCCAACCAGCACGCTGCGCCTCTCATCAGCCTGCAGCAGCCGGCAAGCATGGCGCAGCGGCTCGGGGTCCGGCTTCATCCGCGCGATCGAGTCGCCGCCGACCAGGACCTCCAGGTACCTGGCCAGCCCGGTCACGGCCAGCAGCGGCGCTGCCAGCGCCCTGGGCTTGTTGGTCACGCACGCGATCCGGTAGCCCTGCTGCTGCAAGGCCGCCAGCCCGGTCTGCACGCCGGGGAAAACGCGGCCAAGGTGCCCGTTGACTTCCGCATAGTGGCGGTGGAACACCGCCTCGGCGGAATCGGCGCCATCCCGATCGCCGCTTGCCGCGGTCTCCAGCACGCGCCGCACCAGATTGGGCACGCCCTTGCCGATAAAACCGCTGATGGTGTCAAAGGGCAATGGCGCGCGGCCCAGTTCGTCCAGCATGCGGTTGGCGGCCTCCACGATGTCGTGCGCCGTATCGACCAGGGTGCCGTCGAGGTCGACCAGCACCGCGGTGTAAGGCAGGTCCGGTGCGATGCGCATCACGGCCTCCCCAGCAGAGCGCGCGCCATATCCGCGACCCGCGCCGGCGTCAGGCCGAAGTGCTGGTACAGCGCATCGGCCGGCGCCGAAGCGCCGAAGGTGTCGATCCCCACGGTGGCGCCCTGCTCGCCCACCACCGCGCGCCAGGGCCAGGTGACGCCGGCCTCCACGCTGACGCGCGGCACGCCGGCCGGCAGCACCGCTTCCCGGTAGGCCGCATCCTGCGCATGGAAGCGCTCCACGCAGGGCATCGACACCACCCGCACGCGAATCCCTTCCTCGGCCAGGTGGGCGGCCGCGCGCATGGCGATCTCCACTTCCGAACCGGTGGCGATCAGCACCGCCTGGTGCGCCTCCACATCCTGCAGCACATAGCCGCCGCGCCGGATGCCGGCAAGTTGCCCGGCATCGCGCGCGAACGGTGTCAGCGCCTGGCGCGACAGCAGCAGGCAGCTTGGCCCGTCGCCGCGCTGCACCGCGTCCAGCCAGGCGAGCGCGGTTTCCACGCCGTCGCAGGGGCGCCAGACCTGGTTGTTCGGGATCAGCCGCAGGCTCGCCGCATGCTCGACGGGCTGGTGGGTAGGCCCATCCTCGCCCAGGCCGATCGAGTCGTGGGTAAGCACATGGATCACCCGCTGCCGCATCAGCGCGGCCATGCGGATGGCGTTGCGGGAGTAGTCGGAGAACACCATGAAGGTGCCGCCATATGGAATCAGCCCTCCGTGCAGGGCCATGCCGTTCATCACCGCCGCCATGCCGAACTCGCGCACGCCGTAGCTGACATAGTTGCCCTGCCCGGCATGGTTGACCCAGACCGAGGCCTTCACGTCGGTCAGGTTGGAGCCGGTCAGGTCCGCCGAGCCGCCCAGCAGTTCCGGCAAGGCGGCGGTCAGCGCTTCCAGCGTGAGCTGCGATGCCTTGCGCGTGGCGATCTTGCCGTGCAGGGCCGATGGCGTTTCGAGCAAGGCCATCAGCCCGGCCTCGAACGCTTCCGGCAACTTGCCCTGATCGCGGCGCAGGAACTCCGCGGCCAGCTCAGGATGGGCCGTGCTGTACCAGGCGAAGCGCGCGTTCCAGTCGGCTTCGCGCCCGGCACCCAGCGCACGCGCGTCCCAGGCGGCGGCCACGTCTGGCGGCACCGCGAAGGGTTCGGCGTCCCAGCCCAGCGCTTCGCGCATGGCGGCGATCTCTTGCGGGCCCAGCGGCGCACCATGCACCTCATGCCCGCCGGCCTTGGCTGGCGCACCTTTGCCGATCACCGTCTTGCAGCAGATCAGCGTGGGCCGCTCGCCTTGCGCCTTGGCCTGGCGGATGGCCGCATCGATGGCGCGGGTATCGTGGCCATCGACGTTCGGGATCACATGCCAGCCGTAGGCCTCGAAGCGCCGCGGCGTATCGTCGGCAAACCAGCCCGACACCTCGCCGTCGATGGAGATGCCGTTGTCGTCGTACAGGCAGATCAGCTTGCCGAGCTTCAATGTTCCGGCCAGCGAACACGCCTCGTGGCTGATGCCTTCCATCAGGCAGCCATCGCCGAGAAACACATAGGTGTGGTGGTCGATGATGGTATGCCCGGCGCGATTGAAGCGGGCAGCCAGCAGCTTCTCCGACAACGCCATGCCGACCGCGTTGGCCAGTCCCTGCCCAAGCGGGCCGGTAGTGGTCTCGATGCCCGGCGTGTGGCCGACTTCCGGATGCCCCGGTGTGCTCGAATGCAACTGGCGGAACTGCCGCAACTGCGCCATCGTCAGCGCGTAACCGCTCAGATGCAACAGCCCGTACAGCAGCATGGAGGCATGGCCGTTGGACAGCACGAAGCGGTCGCGGTCGGGCCACGCCGGGTTGGCGGGATTGTGGCGCAGGTGGCGCCGCCACAGCACCTCGGCCATCTCGGCCATACCCATGGGCGCGCCCGGGTGGCCGGACCTGGCCTGCTCCACCGCATCGGCGGCAAGGAAGCGCAGTGCGTTGGCGCAGCGCGCCGCCGGATCGATACATTCTGGTGCGTTCATGGCCGGCTCCTTACTCGTCGGCGCGCTTGCGGCGCTCCATCATGCGCAGCACAAAGGGGGTGAAGATCAGTTGCATGGCGAGTTCCATCTTGCCGCCGGGCACCACGATGGTGTTGGCCCGCGACATGAAGGAGTCGTGCACCATGCTCAGCAGGTACTGGAAGTCGATCCCCTTCGGGTTGGCGAAGCGGATCACCACCATGCTTTCGTCCGGCGCGGGGATCTCCCGGGCAATGAACGGGTTGGACGTATCCACGCACGGCACGCGCTGGAAATTCACATGGGTGCGCGAGAACTGCGGGCAGATGTAGTTCACGTAATCAGGCATGCGCCGCAGGATGGTGTCGGTCACCGCCTCGCTCGAGTAGCCGCGCTGCTTCTGGTCGCGCCACAGCTTCTGGATCCATTCCAGGTTGATCACCGGCACCACACCGATCAGCAGGTCGGGATAGCGGGCCACATTGACTTCGTCCGTCACCACGCCGCCGTGCAGGCCCTCGTAGAAGAGCAGCTCGGCGTCCTCTGGCAACGGCTCCCAGGCGGTAAAGGTACCCGGCTCCTGCTGGAAGGGGGCGGCCTCGTCGGCGTTGTGCAGATAGCGGCGCCGCATGCCGGTACCGGACTCGGCATAGGTGCGGAACAGGTTTTCCAGCTCACCGAAGAGATTGGTGCCAGGGCCGAAGTGGCTGAAGTTCATATTGCCGCTCTGCTCTGCCTCGGTCATCCTGACCTTCATCTCGGCGCGGTTGTAGCGGTGGAAGCTGTCGCCCTCGATCACCACGGATTTCACGCCTTCGCGGCGGAAGATGTTCTCGAAGGTGCGGGTGACGGAGGTGGTGCCGGCGCCGGAGGAGCCGGTAATGGCGATGATGGGATAGCGTTCGGACATGTCCGGGCACCTCAGGCGGGAACGCGAAACAGGCTGCGTTCGTTGAACAGGGGATTGGGAAGCTCGGCGCCGGGCGGCTCGCTGTGATAGCGCTCGATCCGCTCCACCTCGTTGCGCGAGCCGAAGACCACGCCGATGCGCTGGTGCAAGGCGCTGGGCTGGACCGACATCAGCGGCTGCCGGCCCGTGCTGGCGCGCCCGCCGGCCTGCTCCATCAGGAAGGCGATGGGATTGGCCTCGTACAGCAGGCGCAGGCGGCCGGCCTTGGCCGAGTCCTTGCTGTCGCGCGGGTACATGAAGACGCCGCCGCGCATCAGGATGCGGTGCGCCTCGGCGACCATCGAGGCAATCCAGCGCATGTTGAAATCCTTGCCGCGCGGCCCGGTCCGGCCGGCCACGCACTCGGAGATGTATTGCCGAACCGGCGCCTCCCAGAAGCGGCTGTTTGAGGTGTTGATGGCGAACTCGTGCGTGTCCGCGGGCACCGTGAGGTTGGCGTGGGTGAGGAAGAACTCGCCCAGGTTGGGATCGAGCGTGAAGCCGTTGACGCCGTTGCCCACGGTCAGCACCAGCATGGTGGTGGGCCCGTAGATGGCGTAGCCGGCGGCTACCTGCGCCGTGCCGGGTTGCAGGAAATGCAGCTCGGACACCGCATCCACGCCCTCCGGCGCGCGCAGCACGGAGAAGATGCTGCCCACGGAGACGTTGACGTCGATATTGGATGAGCCATCGAGCGGATCGAACACCAGCAGGTACTTGCCCCGCGGATAYTGCGACGGAATCTGGTAAGGGGCCGCCATTTCCTCCGACGCCATGCCGGCCAGGTAGCCACCCCACTCGTTGACGCGCAGGAAGGTGGTATTGCTCAGTACATCGAGCTTTTGCTGGGTCTCGCCCTGGACGTTGACGGCGCCGTCGGCGCTGCCATGCAGGCCGCCCAGCGCGCCGAACGCGACGGCGCGCGCAATCTCCTTGCATGCCATGGCGACGTTGAGGATCAGGCCGTTGAAGCCGCCGCTGGCCTGCGGATAGCGGCGGCGCTCCTCGATCAGGAACTGCGTCAAGGTCATTCGGTGTGGCTGGTTTTGATGTGGCATGGCAGGTCTCCTCTTTTTATCTGTCTTTGCTTGGCGTGCCTGGGCAGCGCTATGTCTGCGCCGCTTCGCGCAAATGCCGCAGGATGGCGCGATAGCCACCGTCGGTATCCGGCGCGCCGAACACCGCGCTGCCGGCAACGAAGGTATCCGCGCCCGCCCGGGCAATATCCGCGATGTTGTCGGGCTTCACGCCGCCGTCGATCTCGAGCCAGACCGGCTGACCGCCTGCGTCCGTGTGCCGGTCGATACGCGCGCGTACCTCCCGCAGCTTGGCGAGCGTGCCGGGAATGAACTTCTGACCGCCGAAGCCCGGGTTCACACTCATCAGCAGCACCATGTCGAGCTTGTCCAGCGTATGCGCCAGGTAGTCCAGCGGCGTGGCCGGATTGAACACCAGGCCCGCCTTGCAGCCATGCTCGCGAATCAGTCCGAGGGTGCGGTCGACATGACGGCTAGCCTCCGGATGGAAGGTGATGATCGACGCGCCGGCCTTGGCGAACATCGGGATCAGCGCATCGACCGGCTCCACCATCAGGTGCACGTCGATGGGGATGGACACATGCGGACGGATCGCCTCGCAAACCAGCGGGCCGATGGTCAGGTTCGGCACATAGTGGTTGTCCATCACGTCGAAGTGCACGAGGTCGGCACCCGCCGCCTCGATCGCGCGCACTTCCTCGCCCAGCCTCGCGAAGTCTGCGGACAGGATCGACGGCGCCAGGCGAATCGCCGTGCCTTTCCCGCTTGCATGGTCATGGGTATGCATATCAAGCTGCCTCGAACAAGGTGCCGCGATGCCAGCGGCGCAGAGCGGCCAGGTCGGCCCAGCGGTGGTCCGCGCCCGGCAGGTGCTGCGGCATGGGTTCTTCCGGATCGCCCAGATGCGGGAGCACCAGCAGCGCACCGTCGAAGCGGTCCTGCGAGGTATAGGCAGTGGGTGTGATGACGGTGGGAATGCCCGCGGCCAGCGCGGCGCGCAAGCCATTCTCGGAATCCTCCACCGCCAGGCAGTCTGCCGAGTCCAGGCCGAGCCGGTCCAGCACGGCCAGGTAGACATCCGGCGCCGGTTTCTTCTCGGCGGTGGTGCCTGCGTCGCAGATGACGGCGAAGCGCTGGCGCCAAGCTACGCCCAACGGCGCGCGCAGCAGCGCATCTAGGTTGGCCGGCGTAGTGGTAGTGGCGATCGCGATCGGCATGCCGGACTGCCCGGCCTCCTCGATCAGCCGCGCAATGCCCGGGCGCAACGGCAGCGCACCACCGCTGACTCTCTCGGCATAGTGACGGGTCTTGATGGCATGCACCGCCTCGATGGTCTCGCGCACCTGGCTCCCGCGGGCTTCCTCGGGGTCCGCCATGCGCCAGTAATGCAGCAGCCGCTCCTTGCCGCCGGCCACTTTGAGCAGCCGCGTGTAGAGCGCCACGTCCCAGCGCCAGTCGAGGCCGACTTCGGCAAACGCCGCATTGAAGGCCTGGAGATGCGCGGACTCGGTATCGGCAAGGGTACCGTCGACATCGAAGATCAGGGCTTGCATGGCTCACTCCTCATTGGTCTGCCGGGGCTGCCGGCGCGAACACGCGGCTGGCAAGCAGGTCGGGGGCGGTGATGGTGGTCAGCGCGAGGTCGTCGGCGACCACGCCGGGATCCCGCAGCAGGCGGGAGGCGTGCCGCAGCCGCGCGCGGTCGAGCGCGTTGCGCACGCTGCGGGCGTTGGCAAAATGCGGCTGCACCATGCGGCGCGCAAGGTAGTCGGCAAAGACCGCACGGCTTTGCTCGTCGAAGCGATACTGCATCTCGCCAAGCATCAGGTCCGCAATCTGTCCCAGTTCGTCGACCTGGTAGTCGGGAAAGTCGATATGGTGCGCGACGCGAGAGGACATGCCCGGGTTGGATTCGAAGAACCGGTCCATGCGGTCCTTGTACCCGGCCAGGATCACCACCAGGTCGTCGCGGTTGTTCTCCATCACCTGCAGCAGGATCTCAATGGCTTCCTGGCCATAATCGCGTTCGTTCTCGGGCCGGTAGAGGTAGTAAGCCTCGTCGATGAACAGCACACCGCCCATCGCTTTCTTCAGGATTTCCTTGGTCTTGGGCGCGGTGTGGCCAATGTACTGACCGACAAGGTCATCGCGCGTGACCGCCACCAGATGCCCCCGGCGCACGTAGCCGAGTTGATGGAGAATCTGCGCCATGCGCATGGCCACGGTGGTCTTTCCGGTACCGGGATTGCCGGTGAAGCACATATGCAGGCTGGGCGCGCCGGCGCTGAACCCGCGCGCCGCCCGCAGCTTGTCCACCAGCAGCAGCGCGGCGATATCGCGGATGCGCCCTTTCACTGGCGCCAGCCCGATCAGTTCGCGGTCAAGCTGTGCCAGCAAATCAGCGATTCCCGAGCTGGCGAGCACATCCGCCAGCGTGCCAGGCGGCTGCAGGTGCGAGGGAGATTCCGGCGCTGACATGGTGTCCTCCGTGAGTGTCGACGAGATGCTGCGGACTTAGTAGCGGCTACCTTCGGGACGAGCCTGCGCGGCATAGCCCTCGATCGAGTAGCGCATCGTGCGACCCGGTTCCTCCTGCCGTACCAGGCGAAAGCCCGGCTCGTCAGCGGGCCGGTTGACGATGAAGGACATCACCACCGATTCCACCGTATGCGTCGCATCGAAGGCCATCACGCGGATGTAGTGGTTGGGGAAAGTCTTGCGCGCGTTGTTGATCTCCAGCAGGATGCCGGCGGCGTCGCGCAGGTCGAACATCGGCAGTCCGAACATCTCCCAGTACGTATTGCGCGGATGGGGGTCGTCGGTGTACTCGATGCCGACCGCCCAGCCCTTGTTCAGGCAGTACTCGAGCTGGCTGGTGATCTGCGCGTCGGTGAGTTCGGGCAGGAAGGAGAAGGTGCCTTGTGTAATGCGCATGATGTCCTCGTCTCTTGTTCGTTGGTGTCAGGTACGGCGCGGGCTCAGGCCACGGACGCGGTGGGCACGAAATCCGAGGTATCGGTCGGCGTGTAGTTGAAGCTGATATCGCCCCACGTATCAAGCGCTGCCCGCAGCGGCGAGCACCATTTGGCTGCGTCGCGCAGGATGTCGGGCCCTTCGTTGACGATGTCGCGCCCCTCGTTGCGGGCCAGCACCATGGCTTCCAGGGCCACGCGGTTGGCCGTGGCGCCGGCCTGGATGCCTTGCGGGTGGCCAATGGTGCCGCCGCCGAACTGCAGCACCACGTCGTCGCCGAACAGGTCGAGCAGCTGGTGCATTTGCCCGGCGTGGATGCCGCCCGAGGCCACCGGCATCACCTTGCGCAGCGAGGCCCAGTCCTGGTCGAAAAACAATCCGCGCGTCAGGTCGGTCTTGGTATAGGCATCGCGGCAGACGTTGTAGTAGCCCTGCACGGTGAGCGGATCGCCTTCAAGCTTGCCCACCGCGGTACCGGTATGCATATGGTCGACACCCGCCAGGCGGAGCCATTTGGCGATCACGCGGAAGGACACGCCGTGATTCTTCTGGCGTGTGTAGGTGCCATGCCCGGCGCGGTGCAAATGCAGCACCATGTCGTTCTGCCGGCACCAGTTGCTCATCGACTGGATGCAGGTCCAGCCCACGATCAGGTCAATCATGATGATCACCGAGCCCAGTGATTTGGCGAACTCGGCGCGCCGGTACATTTCCTCCATGGTGCCGGCGGTGACGTTCAGGTAGCTGCCCTTGACCTCGCCGGTAGCGGCGGACGCCTTGTTGACCGCATCCATCACGAACAGGAAGCGGTCGCGCCAGTGCATGAAAGGCTGCGAGTTGATGTTCTCGTCGTCCTTCATGAAATCCAGCCCGCCCTTCAGCCCTTCGTAGACCACGCGGCCATAGTTCCGGCCCGACAGGCCCAGCTTGGGCTTGGTGGTGGCGCCCAGCAGCGGGCGGCCGAACTTATCCAGGCGTTCGCGCTCGACGATGATGCCAGTGGACGGGCCGGCAAAGGTCTTCACGTAAGCCACCGGGAAGCGCATGTCTTCCAGGCGGGCCGCCTTGATCGGCTTGAAGCTGAACACGTTGCCGATGATGGAGGCGGTCAGGTTGGCGATCGAGCCTTCCTCGAACAGCGACAAGTCATACGCCACGTAGCAGAAGAACTGCTCGGGATTGTTTGGCACCGGATCCACGCGGTAGGCCTTGGCGCGGTACATATCGCAGGCGGTGAGCCGGTCGGTCCACACCACCGTCCACGTGGCCGTGGACGACTCGCCAGCCACCGCGGCGGCAGCCTCGACGGGATCCACGCCCGCCTGCGGCGTGATGCGGAACAGCGCGAGCAGGTCGGTGTCCTTGGGCTCGTAGCCTGCATCCCAATATCCCATTTCCTTGTACTTCATCACACCGGCGTCGTAACGCTTGCGGGGCTTGGCGGTGGCTTGGATCGTCTCAGGGGCGTTCATGGTGGTTTCCTTCCCGTGGGTTGGCTGCATTGGCTACATGGGCTGCATGGGCTGCATTGACTGCGTGTGAGGGAAAAGATATCCAGCTATCCACATAAGGTAAATTCAGATATTCTTAGCCCGCATATAAGGGATCCCTTATCTGACAAGGTGGTGCGTACCTCATGTCCTTTCTCCGCTCCCTCACCCTTCGCCAGTTGCAGATCTTCGTCACCGTTGCCCGGCACGCCAGCTTCGTGCGGGCGGCCGAGGAACTGCACCTGACCCAGCCCGCCGTCTCCATGCAGGTCAAGCAACTCGAGTCCGTGGTCGGGCTCCCGCTGTTCGAGCGCGTCAGCCGCCAGCTCACGCTGACCGAGGCCGGCGACCGCTTCCTGCATCACGCCTCGCGCATCCTGGGTGAGGTGAAAGACGCCGAGGACGGCCTGCAGGCGGTCAAGGGCATCGACCAGGGCTCGATCTCCATCGGGCTGATCAGTACCGCCAAGTACTTCGCGCCCAGGCTGCTGGCCGGCTACTCGGCGCGCTATCCGCACGTCGACGTGCGCTTTGCCGAAGGCAACCGAGAAACGCTGCTGCGCCTGCTGCAGGACAACGAGATCGACCTCGCGCTGATGGGCCGGCCCCCGCGCGAACTCGACGCCGTGTCCGAACCCATCGCCATGCATCCGCACGTGATCGTGGCCTCGCCCCGGCATCCGCTACGCGATGCCGGGGGCTTCGATCTGCAAGAACTGCGCCACGAAACCTTCCTGCTGCGCGAGCCAGGATCCGGCACCCGTACGGTGGCCGAGCAAATGTTCAAGCACCACCTGTTCGCGCCGGCCAAAGTGGTCACCCTGGGCAGCAATGAAACGATCAAGCAAGCCGTGATGGCAGGCATGGGCATCAGCCTGTTGTCACTGCACACTCTGTCACTGGAATTGCGCACCAAGGAGATTGCACTGCTGGATGTGGCGGGCACGCCGATCGAGCGCGTCTGGCATATCGCGCACATGGCGAGCAAGCGGCTGATGCCGGCCAGCGAGGGCTGCCGGGCGTTCCTGCTGGAACAAACGGCCGAGTACCTGGGGAGGGAGTACGCCGGGCTGCTGCCCGGGCGGCGCGTGGCCTAGCGATGGGAGAGCTGCCTGGGCGCGTAGCGCATCCGGGGTTCGCCGATGCGCGGCAGGCGCACGCATCGGTTATGTTGCCGCTTGCGCGCTACACGAACTGGCGCATACCGGCACTGCAGCCAAGCCCACTGGGGGTGTATGCGTTGCGGCAACGCGTGTGCCAGCGACGAGAGTGTGCGCTTGGTGCTCGCGGACCAACCGCATAGAGACGCGGTTCCACCCACGAGCCAAGTCATTTCCCGGAGGCGCGCCTACACGGATAGGTCGTTCAACTCATAGCTGGTGCTGCGCCCGCCTGCATCCGATTTCCGCAGGATGCCACGTGCGAGCAGATCCGTGATATCGCGCAGCGCGGTGTCTGGAGAGCATTTGGCGATCGCCGCCCACTTGGAGCTGGTGAGCTTGCCTTCGAAACCATCAAGCAGTCCGTTGAGCAGTTTCACTTGCCGCTCGTTCAGTGGCGTGGTCGCCCAACGCTGCCAGAATCGCGTCTTGACGAGCACAACATCAAGGGTGTCCTGCGCCTGATCGACGGCGCGATGCAGCGTATCGAGGAACCAGGCCAGCCACTCGGTGACATCCATCGACCGCTTCTGGGTCCGCTCCAGGAGATCGTAGTAGGCCTTGCGCTCCCGCCGGATCTGCGCCGACAGGCTATAGAAACGCTGCGGGCTGCCATCGGCGCGCGCCAGCAGCAGGTCGCCGGTCGCACGGGCTATACGGCCGTTGCCGTCGTCAAACGGATGCAAGGTGACGAGCCACAAATGGCCGAGCCCTGCCTTGAGCAGAGGTAGATCGTTCGATGCGCCATTGACCCAGTCGAGAAATCGGCTTGTTTCAGCTTCCAGGCGATTGGCTGGCGGCGCTTCGAAATACCCACGTTGCCGGCCGATGGGGCCGGACACCACCTGCATCGGACCGCTGGCGCCGTCACGCCAGCCACCGACCTTGATCCGGGCAATGGTCTGGCTAGCGGAGTACCTGTCTTTCGACGCAGGCGGGCAGCACCACCGATTCCGGGTGGCCCGCCCTATGTAAAGCCGCCGCTGCGGGCTCGCTTCCCTCGACTCTGATGCGTTCTGCATCCCAGAGACGTTCCCCGGGCTTGGGCGCGAGGTCCCGAAGAGCCCGAGCTGCGGCAGGCTGACCGCGGTACCCGACGGAGCATCCTGCTTGGCATGCGGTCAGGTCCAGCAGTACCTGGCACTTGCCAGCAAGGACGCTGGGAATAGCTGCGCGACAGCCACGCAGCGCATTTGTGGATGTCCGCGAAAGCCGGAGGCTTACCCGGCAGTCACATAGACCAAGACCGCCAGGTCCGCGCCGACCACGTTGATCTCGATCATCGGACTCAGGCTCAGTTCCTTCACTAGCCAAGGCTTGCCGGCGGCGTCCGGCAGGCGAATGACCACACCAAGAGCGAGATGCGGCATGGGCGCGTCTGCGGTCAGTTCAGCCACGAGAACGGGGGCGCCGGCGGGCGTGGCGTTGGTTACATCAATGAAGGTGTATTTGAAAGCCATAGCATCTCCTACGGAGGATCTGCGACCGCGGCCTTAGACTGAGCCATTCCGACTTCATCTTGAAGCAGCGCATCGTCACTATTTCAAAAGGGAAATCGCAATGGCGATCACCCCAATTGCCGCGAGGGTAACGATCACAAAGAGCAGCATGGGCTTATCCGAACTGGGTAGTCCAGTATCCTTCGAGCCATGCGCACATGCTATCGGGTGCGCACTGATTTCATGCCGGATTTCGTCCTACAGGCAGTTCGTCATTGCGAGACGCCATGACAGCAAGTCGGGGATGCGCCGGCTTTGAGATTTGCGCGCAGGCCGCGCGGGGCCAGCCCGAGCCCTTTCGCCCGGCCATTCCCTCGGTACCAGCGGGGCGCCTTTCGCGCGCAATATCACGGACCTATCCCGCGCGTTTTCACTGCCGAGTGTCAGCCACCGCCTGCTCGGAGATTTCAGGCTGCAGCACGTCGACTAGCGCAGTTGCTCCAGCCTATTTCCCGACCTGCAGGCCATCTACCACTGATTGCACGCCATCCACTGCACGGACTGCATTCAGGGCCGTCAGCTTCTCCGAGTCATTTTGCACTTTGCCGTCGAGGTGCACGACACCGTTTTCAGTTCGCACTCGAATTCCGTTGGGCCTGAGCACCTTCGAGGCAAGAAGCTCGGCTTTCACTTTCATCGTGATGGCACTGTCGCTGAGTTTCGTCGAGGACTCCGCAGACGGTGCAGATTTCCCCATTGCGGTGGAGTTATCCTTTGGCACGGTGCGATTGCTTGGTGCCTCGGGAAGCCCAGGCGTGCCAGGCGCACTGTTCATGGGTGGCGCACCATCCGTTGCAGCCAGTATTCTGCCCACATCCCCCCTGGCAGCTGCATTGCCCGAAGCAGCAAGCAACCCAACAACGCTAGCAAGCCACATCTTTTGGATTGATTTCATTAAATGTCTCCTGCTGGTGCTTCTGCGGGTCGGCGGGTCATAGTGCATGGCGATGCCACATCGCGGCACGCGCGCACTATACAAAAAGGACAAGCAACAAGAGGACGGAGTTCCGCGTCGGTCCGGCTACGTTACATCCAGACACAGGCATTACGATTTGAGAAGATGAATCGCGCTAACGCCACTTCCAAGGCGCGCAGGAACCGGGGACTTCACTTCCCTTTGTCATACGCAGTAAGGAAATGTATCCTGCGTTGCGAGGTTGGACACGGAGATGGAGAGTTAGCTTTTCAACGGCGCAGCCGCCCGCTGCATGACCTTCAACAATCCTATCCCCTTCGCAGGAGACGAAGATGCTCAGTCCTCATGAAATCGCCGCCTTGATGCTTCTCGAAAGTGCAGACGGGAATCTCGAATTGGACCCTGCCGACCTCAAGAGCCTCGTGCATCGGCAGCTCGTACGACTGGAACGACCGAAACACGGCCGTAGCCAAGTTCGTCTCACCAACCACGGGCGTAATTTTCTGGACACCGTCGCCAAGAGGCGCTGAACGGCGGCCTACATGGGCCACGCTTCGACCAACTTGCGATGCCAAGCTGCACACTCCCCCAGCGCACCTAGCAAGTCCCGCATAACCCAGTCCTGCCAGGTGTCATAGTCGGCCGCCGCTGGCGGATCCGGTACTACGCACGGGCGCCGCCAGCGCGCTATCGAGCGGCGGCGGCTTGCTTGGCTGCCTCAACGGCGTCGGACAGCTTGCGCACCCGGAAATCGTCAGGGCGGCAATCCACAGGCAAGGGCCTCGCATTCTTCATATCCTTGCGGATGGCGTCGAGCTTGGCGCCAAGAGTCGATTGGATGCCGGCGAGCTCGTCGGCCTTTTGGCGGATGCTGGCGCCGGCGGCGCGCAGATCCTGCAGCGCTTGATCCGTGGTTGCCAGATCCGCCTGGGAGCGTGCGGCAGTGAGCTCGGACAGTTCAGCGTCCTTCCGCCAGCCGTTCGCCGTCCAGCCGGCGGCGAACAGCGTTTCAGCGACCACCGCCAATCCTGCAGCGCGCCATGGAATCGTCGGCATCAGCATCCCCAGCCCTCCGGAAACTCGGCCAGCGGCACCGTCTGGCCGGCCAGCGCATGCGTGCAGTCGCCCAGGAACTGGATGCTGCCGTCGATCACAAAGCTGTGGCACACGCCACACTCGAAATCGCGCTCTTCGTCCGGGTGCTCGGCGTAGTAGGCGCACCAGCAGTCGCCGCCGGTCTTGTACCCGGGAACGTAGTGGCCGCTGCGCACCAGCACGCTGGGCGTGAACGTGGGGCGCTTCACGTCACCGTTCCAGCCCCAGCGCGGGCCCGGCCCGTCGCCATGCTGGATCTGAATCAGCCGCCGCGGGTGGTCGGCGTAGCTGTGAAACAGGATTGGCGCCGCCGGCATGCTGCCGACCAGCACGTTGTACCCGTTGTCGGACTTCGCCAGCAGCGCACGGCCCAGCTCGGACACCGCGATGGTGTCCAGGAATGGCCGGATGAAAAAGCCACCCGAAGGTGGCTTAGTCGATTGTGCGGCAGGCTACTCGCCGGTTTCTTCTTGAAACGCTACCTGCTGTGCTGTGGCGTATCCGAGGATCATTATCTGATCATCATCGAGTTTCGCAGACTGCTCCGGCAGTTCCACGATCGGCGTTTCGGGATACATGTCCGCGAGGAGCTTCTCGGCAAGCTCTCGGGACTCGAATGGACCGAAGTGAATGACACTCTGGCCGCTGACTTCTGCAAAGGAACATTCCCCTGTTTCTAGGGGGTAGAACACCACCAATGTGCGCGCATGCTGGTCCATAGTAGCCTCCAGATCTCGTTATGTACCCCAAACATAACTATCGATACTGGCAGGCCCCGCCCCGACGGGCGGGCGCCTTCCGTCTGCACCACAATTTTAGGAAATCTGTCTATACAGACAAGTATCGAAGCCCACACCCGATATGGCGTCCCCGGCTCCGGCGCGACGACAATGCTGCCCAGTGCCGTCGCCTCGCCGGCGGCCAGCGGGCGTTCCAGGCGCAGGTTCACGTGCCACCCAGGCACAGCCGCTGGCGGCGTGACCACGTTGCCGTCAGCATCCCACTCGCCACCCTCGTAGATCGTGCCGATGGTAGCGCTCTGGGCATCCGGGGCCGCGATGGGGTTGCCTACCCCCCGGCATATCGGGCAAGCTATTCTCTCGGCCCGCCAGCGGAGACGTTTCGCCGTCCCTTGCGCTGTACGGGGCTGCCCCGGGAAACCATTGAGCCAGGGCAACATGCCTCCGCACAGACGCCCCACCAAAGGCCGAAGGCGAGCGGTGCGAACATGGCTGGCTCCAATGGAAAAAGCCCACGCGGCTTTCACCGTGTCAGCTAAACCGACTCTCTGGTCAAAGATAAACCGGTTCGCTGGACTTTTCTGATGGGTCAGGTGCTCAAGCCGCCCTTCGCGTAAAGCAATTCGCTGGATTTCGTGTACAAGATAAAGCGCTTCGTTGGATTTCATGCACGGCCCTAACCCGCGGTGCTTTATCGCATACAAACCCGTATCGGTCTGCTAATTTTCTACCGGAGCGACACTCGCAGCGGGTGCCCGCCGTGTCTCCAAAGCCCCCCACTCTATTCGTATAGCACGAAACGCACATTTAAGCTGCATGTCGTTTTTTGGCTATACTTCCCGCTCTGCTTTAGCAAGATGAGCCAAGGACGGCGCAACGACTGGAGTCCGACGGAACCAAACCCGCCTTACCATTCCCGCACGCCGCAGACTAAGATTCCCTGCGACCCGTTGTCAGGCCGAACTCGCGCAGCATGCTGAGCGGACACACCGTGTCGCAAAGGGATTCTGTTCACAGCGATGAGTCTGCAGCTCCAGCCGCCCCCCTCGAATCGAGGCGCGTTCAGCTCATCCTATTCCACCCAGGCTTTCAGGACGGTCAAGGGCTGTGCAGACGGCGTCGGCCAAAGCACTAGGCGGAGGCGGTATGCGTCACCACCCTCAAGGCCGCTCTCGTCGATTGTGTCCAAGCCGGAATAGAGGGCAAGTACGGCGTAGGTTCCGGGCTTCACGGTTCGCCTCAGGACTTCGGAGCCCGTGCATTCGTGAACCTGGAGCTCGCCTGTCGGCAGGTCGACAGAGCATCCAACAGCATGGTCGTAGCCGGTTTAGTCGATGGCCGGCTCGGCCTCATGGAGCTCCAGGGTAACTGGAACGGTCATGTTTCGGAGCGGGCAGATGACCACCACGTTGTCGGCAACCTTTGCTCGCCGCTCCACGTCCTCGTCTGTCCAGTCAGTCGGCGCTTCCGGGTTGATGCCGCGGTCCTGCACGTAGAACTGGTGGTAGTCGGCGAACACATCAAATGTGAACTGTTGCATTGACATCGGTCAGTGCTCCCTGCTGCTGCCTGGCGCATGGCCGCTTATGAACGCTGGCGCGAGTTCGAGCAGCGCAGTTGCTCGCTGCTTCACTCGTGGGACCGGGTCTGTCTGCATCAAGGCCTCGAGGGCATTGCGCAGTGCTCGCTCGGTGGGTTTGCCAGAGTGGGTCGTATCTGCTGAAGGAACRGAGTCCGCGGCCTAGCGATGGCCAAAAGGGAGATACGCCCAGCCCGAGGCTTGGTACTGGTGCCAAGCTCTCCGGTACCATTATTGCTGCCCCTCTTCTGCTGGGCAGCAATCTCGCTCGACTTAATCCATACTCTACTGTTGCCATTCTCGAGCCACTGTTTGTTCCGTAGCCAGACCAAAGCTAGACAGCGCCCATTGCACGGGTGCAACTTGCCGAGGCGCCACTACTTGTCGACCGACGTTGGGCCCTCAAGGAAGCTGGCTGCGCCCAATTTTTATGACGAACGATAATCAAACTTAAAATTATGGCGAAGGTCTACATCTCATATCAACGCGAAGATTTACCCTTTGTATCGCGACTTGCAGACAGACTCAAAGACGCTGGCCATACGCTCTCATTTGATGTCGATGAGCTATCGCCAGGCGTGAACTGGAGAGCGGCGCTTGACCATGGCCTCAAGACATCGGATGTATTCATTGTTGTCTTCTCTCAAAAAACCGATAAGTCCCAGTATGTTCTGACGGAGGTCGGTGCAGCCCGAGCGTACGCTAACGAATCGGACCGTATGTTGTTGATACCTATTGTTATCGACAACGCGCCATTGCCGCTTTCGATGCAGGATGTTCACGCCATTATCCAACCTGACGCAGATGTAGATTCCATAGTTCCACAAATTGAGAGTGCAATATCCGCCTTTATTGGTCGTCGAGCGGCGAAGGAGGTCGAATCAACAAGAGCCGCCGAGAAGATTCAAAGCAATGCCGCAGGATTCATCGGCACCGCGATTTCGTCGTTGAGCAAACTCGAATCTAGAGACAGAATCCTCAGCTACGCATGGTATGGATTGGGGTTCGTGTCTCTTGTCAGCGGCATTGGCTTTGCTATGTGGGGTCTTAGTAAGGCTGGCCAGCAAGTGGAGCTGCCAACACAGAACCTCATCTACGTAGCGCTGAAAACTCTTGCGGTGATTGGCCTACTCGGAGCGTGCGCGAGATACGCGTTCTCGCTCGGAAAATCCTATTCGACTGAATCGCTAAAGAGCTCGGACCGCATCCACGC